>CAZJFI010000364.1:0-1526 GCA_964545265.1 uncultured Phocaeicola sp. | reverse complement strand
ACCAATCTCATCATTTTGTAACTTTCTTGTCGTTTAAGTATGCTGCAAAAGTATTCCGTTTAGTGGTATCTGTCAATACGCCATTTTGGGATACTTACGGAATTAAACGGCATCCTCATCATGATTGAAATTATCATAAAAATCTACCCGTCTCTCTTTTAAGCCATTGGTTTCTTGATACATGAATTTACACATATCATCATATAGAGGTATGGCAGTACCTCTTCCTAAAGAATCATCGAATTTCAAATAATTTCGATAATAGTTGATTAACTCCTCATCTTCTGACAAATCCGCTGCAAACAGAAACAGATATTGGCAACCAATCAACTTCATTGTTTCAAGGACAATCGGTACGATAAAATGCCAAAAGACCGTTACTCCTAATTTTTGGTCGAAGCCGAAGTCTGTCCAAAGTTTACGGCATTCATCATCATCATTGGCACAGAATTGTACGATTTCGATTCCAGCATAAGTTTCACCGACCTTCCTCACTTCATCATTAAATTCTTTTTCCATGTCCTCGATGGCTTTATCCGTTTTCTTTTTGATTTTCGCAACGTCAGCCTTGGTAAAACCTTTTCTTGTCCTCAATTTCTCAAAAATGGAGTCAATAGTTTCTATATCTTCCACACTCGTAGAAGGGTCATTCTTCAAATCAATGAAATAGTTTAGCAAGTTTTTCAATGATTTAAGTTTCTCATCATTATTAATGAAACGGTCATAAAGGAGTCCACACTTCAAAGAAAAATAAAACAGGATTTTACCAGACGAATGCTTTACCAAATAATATGCTATCTTACCCTCCTCATCATCACAATACGCTTCATTACGTAAGGGCTCTACCAAGAGGTCGTTTCTTCGGTTATAAAAACTTTCAATATCACGTAGATTTTGAAGATTGGAAGAGAATCTTTCGCAATGTAATGAATCCAATAAAGACTTTTGTTCTTCTGTTATTTTCATACCTTACCTTCCAAAGTTTTCATTTTTCCCAATATAAAACGGCGTAAGCGTATCCGTTCAGCATCTTTTCGAATATCTTCCAATTGCATTTTCACACTACAATTCTCGGTAGCAGGTATTCCCACACGCGCATGTTTCCATGAGTATTCACCATGAGTAATAGTACTTAAGCTCCATGAATCTTTAGAAGCATATTGTTTGAACACCTTATCAAAAACTGGTTGATATAGCTTTATTTTGTCAGCAGACAGTTCCAGATTCAGTGAATTGTTCTTGTAATAACGACGAATTTCAACAAGCACCGGACCATATTTCCATGCTTCGAAAGCCGTCTCAAATAGAGGAGTTCCTGTTTGAATGATAGACTCACGCTGTGTGAAATAAAGCAGCTTATGCAACTTCATTTCATCTATACAGCAGCCATATTCCTTTTGATAACGGCTAACTATATAAGAGGCTATCTTTATTACATCTTCCATAATTCACTATTTCTACTGCAAAGAAACAAATAAAATACGTGATTTCCTAATGGATAATCTTTTTTATGACTAAAAACATGG
>CAZJFI010000363.1:0-1533 GCA_964545265.1 uncultured Phocaeicola sp. | reverse complement strand
TCATCAGCCGATGGCCCGGAAGGAAGGAGTGGGCTACATCGTAAAGGGTATAATTCACAGGAGTGATTTCATCAGGAATAAAGGGCTGTGGATTGTCGAAACCGGTACGGAAACGTCCACGGAATAGTTCCCCGCGAACCAATTGTTGGAAGCCACTCATGGGGTAAGTACGGTTGCCCCAATACTCTACCGCTTCTTTTGGGTAGCGGAAATTCTCGGGATAAACGTCTATTACTTTCACCATAAAATCCGCATCGGTACTACTAATGGCAGTCATCAGTTCCACTTCGATGGGGCCGGCCAATGTCAAAGTGTCGGTTAGTGGTTCGGTAACGAAAGTTACTACATCGGGACGTGAAGTAACAAATCGCTGGTCGTCAAGCATATATTCTTTGGTTCTATAAGTTGTAGGAGTAGCTGTATAAGGTACCGGATGCTCCATGTCTGATACATATTCTGTATACGATTCCTTTTCAGTAGGGGCTTCTGTTGAGATAGAACCATTCCCATGTATATAATAGGGAGTCGCTTTCATATCTTTATGCGGCCATTCATTGGAAATTTCCCATTCATTTTTGCCGGAGTAAAATACGCTCACCAAATCTTTGGGCTTTTCGCCTTTGCCTTCCAGATAATAGCGGAAGAATGGATACTGGATATGATCCAAGTAATAAGCCGAAGTGTTGTTGCCGAAGTATACATTTCCGAAGCCTTGGAAGCTACGACGGGTCCATGCTCCGTGCCACCAAGGGCCAAAAGCAAGGTATAAATCGGTTTCAGGTGATTGCTCTTTAATTGCCCGATACAATCCCCAAGCGCCATAGCAGTCTTCTGAATCATACAGACCACCTACAACAAGCATGGCTGGTTTCAGGTTATAGCACGAAGTCCGTGCATCGCGTTCTTTCCAGAAATCGTCAAAGTTTGGATGGTTCTTGATATGGTTCCACATGGTTTCGGTGGTATCTTTTACTAAATCATCGGCATTCTTGAATGTGCCGAGAGCCAAGAAATCCGTATAGACATCATTCTTGACAATTTGACGCATCACTCCTTTCTCTATATTTCTACCTTCCAAAGCAGGGAGAAAATTGGTGGTTTGTAAGAAAGTAAATGCTCCGTTATGGTGACGGTCATCTCCACGGAACCAGTCGGTTACAGGGGCTTGAGGAGATACGGCTTTCAAGGCCGGATGGTTACACGAAGCACTCATGGTAGCATAGAAACCATCATAACTGATCCCCCATGTACCTACTCGTTCATTGCTATGGGTATGTTTTATTAACCATTCAATGGTGTCGTAAGTATCAGTTGCCTCATCAATATTCTTTTTGTCCTTTTTCCCTTTCTTGTTTTTGTTGAGCGGACGGATTTGTACAAATTCTCCTTCACTCTTATATCGTCCTCTTACATCTTGAAAAACGATGATGTATCCGGCATCTACATAGGTTTTCAGGAATCCTTTTAGATAATTGTCAAACTTTTCACCGTATGGCTCGCAAGAGTATGGGGTACGCATCATCAAGGTAGGAT
>CAZJFI010000362.1:0-1538 GCA_964545265.1 uncultured Phocaeicola sp. | reverse complement strand
AACCGTTGACTTTCGGCTATCACAACGCATGGGGTAGTGACATCTCGCAAGATGGTCGTTATGTATTGGTTATGACTTCAGAAAGTCGCCTCACCAAGCGCCCCACTACCTTGAACACCTTGTTCCGTCTCGATGTGCAGACCATGCAAGTAGAAACATTGGTAGAAAAGGATGGCTTTATGGGTGGTGCCCAGTTCTCGCCCGACGGTACTCAAGTATTGCTTACCGGTTCACCCGAATCCTTTGGCGCCATTGGCAAGAATGTAAAGGAAGGTCAGACCCCAAGTACAGTCGATACCCAGTTGTACCTCATGGATATAGCCGGCAAGAAGATTACTCCGCTTACCAAGGAATTCAATCCTTGTGTACAACGCGTAGTATGGAATACCGCCGACGGACAAGTGTACTTTACTGCCGAAAATCGCGACTATATCAGCTTCTTCCGTCTCAATCCTAAGGATGGCAAGATTCAGCAGATGGATGTGAACGAAGATTTGGTAACCGGTTTTGCATTGGCTGCTCAGGCTCCTGTAGCTGCTTACTACGGACAGAGCGCTTCCAATTCCGATCGTCTCTATACCGTTGAAACCAAGAAGTGGAAGCAGACCTTGAAAGAAGACTTGAGTGCCAAGATATTGGAAGGTGTTGAGTTGGGCGAATGCCATGCCTGGAACTTCGTCAACGAAAAGGGCGATACCATCTATGGCCGTTACTACTTGCCTCCTCATTTCGATGCATCGAAGAAATATCCTATGATTGTGAACTACTACGGTGGATGTAGTCCTACCGAACGCTATTTCGAAAGCCGTTATCCGCATCATGCGTACGCAGCATTGGGTTATGTGGTTTACGTGGTGAACCCCAGTGGCGCTACCGGTTTCGGTCAGGAATTCTCGGCACGCCACGTCAACACCGCAGGTCATGGCCCGGCCGAAGACATCATCGAAGGTACCAAGAAATTCTGTAAGGAACACACCTTTGTCAACGACAAGAAGATTGGTTGTATCGGTGCATCGTATGGTGGTTTCATGAGCCAATACTTGCAGACAAAGACCGATATCTTTGCGGCAGCCATTTCACATGCCGGTATCAGTGACCACACCAGTTATTGGGGTGAAGGCTATTGGGGCTATTCCTATAGCGAAGTATCCATGGCCAACAGCTATCCATGGACACGAAAGGACCTCTATGTAGAACAAAGTCCGTTGTTCAATGCCCATAAAATCAATACCCCCATCCTGTTCTTGCATGGAAATATCGACATGAACGTGCCGGTAGGCGAAAGTATCCAGATGTACACCGCCTTGAAGCTCTTGGGTAAGGAAACCGCTATGGTATTGGTCGATGGTCAGGAACACCACATCTTGGAATATGGCAAACGTGTACAGTGGCAGAATACCATCTGGGCTTGGTTTGCCAAGTGGTTGAAGGACGATGCATCCTGGTGGGAAGCCATTTATCCCAAGAAAAGCTTGTAAACTATACTATATATCTGTAATACAATCTCTGATAAACAAACATTATGATGCTGCCACGCT
>CAZJFI010000361.1:0-1545 GCA_964545265.1 uncultured Phocaeicola sp. | reverse complement strand
TTGCCGGAGCAGGTGGTTTGGCACTTGGTATGCACTTGGCCGGGTTCCGTCATGTGCTGCTCAACGAAATGGATGCGATGGCTTGCCAAACTTTGCGTCGTAATCATCCCGAATGGAATGTATTGGAAGGCGACATTCATCAGGTAGATTTTACCCCTTTGCGTGGATTGGTGGATTTCCTTTCCGGAGGTTTCCCTTGTCAGGCATTTTCGTATGCCGGAAAGAAAGGCGGATTGGACGATGCCCGTGGTACTTTATTTTTTGAACTAGCCCGTGCCGTGCGTGAAATTCAGCCCAAAGTATTTATGGGTGAAAACGTGAAGGGACTTCTTTCACACGATGACGGGAAGACTTTAGAAGTAATCCGCAATGTCATTGACGAATTGGGTTATACATTAGTAGAACCTCGGGTACTCAAAGCCATCATGTATCAAGTTCCCCAAAAGCGAGAACGTCTTATTTTAGTGGCTATCCGCAACGATATTGCCGAACGGGTACAATTCCGTTGGCCTGACCCCTACAAACGGGTGATGACCCTTCGGGATGCTTTCTATGCCGGTGAACTTTTCCCGGTGGATGTACCTGCATCCGATGGACAAGCCTATCCCGAAAAGAAACGTAGGGTAATGGAAATGGTGCCCGAAGGCGGCGATTGGCGTGACCTTCCCGAAGAAGTACAAAAGGAATATATGGGTGGTAGTTTTTATTTAGGAGGTGGCAAGACAGGCATGGCGCGACGCTTGTCTTTGGATGAACCATCGTTGACATTGACTTGTGCCCCGGCACAAAAGCAGACAGAACGATGCCATCCGCTCGAAACTCGTCCGTTGAATGTCCGTGAGTATGCTCGTATCCAGACATTCCCTGATGAATGGAGATTTGAAGGAAATTTGACCGCACAATACAAGCAGATAGGCAATGCCGTACCTGTAAACCTTTCGTACGCCATCGGTCGTTCGTTGATTCGCTTGTTCAATGAAATAGATGCGATGCAACCCGAAGAAAACCGTTTTGTGGAAGCTAACCGCATAGCTCATGATATGTTACCTCCACAATTGTATGAATTGGATTTGTTCGGTTTACAACAAGAATATCCTACAGATATCATCATCAACCCTTGTATTGATACAAGAGCAGATGATACAGAATTGGATATAGCGAAGAATGTACTTGTTTGCTTGGTGAAGAACGACAACATAGCTGCCTACAAAGATCGTTCAGCCAAGATTTACTATACAGGAAAGAAATTCCCTTCTACGGTAAAGCTGAACAAGTTGTACTACTTCATGCCCTATACCAAGCGCAAGGGTATCCGCGACCTCTATCTGATAAAGGTGGCACGTGTAGGTACCAAGCACGAAGTACGTCCAGAAGCGGATGAAAATGACCTTCGGTTAGTTTTTGAAATCGAATTCGTCAAACAGCTTTTCGATGACTACAACCCCCATCGACTAAAGATTTGGGAAACCTTTACGGACACCACTTTGGGCGAACTGATGCAAACCAAAGGAAGATAAACATTAAGAGAAAAGAAAGAGTAATGGC
>CAZJFI010000360.1:0-1564 GCA_964545265.1 uncultured Phocaeicola sp. | reverse complement strand
ATAATTCACGTAGGGTAGAAACCATGGCTTCGGTACCGATATGTCCTAATTGTTCCATCGAATTCAATAGTCCGATATTTACCTGATTGCCTATTTCAGCCAGATGTTTGTTCATTAAGCCGGTGATCCCTTGTTGGTAAATGGCATCTCCAATCGGTGAACCGATGCCGGTACGTACAAATCCTAAGATACAGAGTACTTGGAAATAGTTCTTGAACGGAGCGGTAGCTTGGATATAGACGGTCAAGGCAATAAAGATGGCCAAATGTCCGAACCCGCAACACATCAATGGTAGGTAAAGCTTTTCGATGTTGGTATAAGGAGTAACCAAGAAATACATGGAAGCTACATATATCAAAATCATAGCGAAACCAAAGAAGGTGATTAACTTATGCGACCATTTCAAGCGGATAAGCGCATACCATGAGAATCCGGATCCTAACAAAGAACCTAAGAATTCAAACCATTTGAGTTTGCTGAGATTGAGGGCATCCCAATGCAATACACCACCTGTATATGTGTTTTGTAATGTATTCTTTGAGGCCAATAGAATCGCTAAGAACAGGAAGGCCAGCAACAGGTGGGTGAGGTTGTTCACTCGGAATGCGGCAATTTCCAAGAATGGATGGCGTATGTAGTTCATTCGGGCTATGTTGAATCCTAAAGAGATGCAAGTAGCTCCCATAGCTATACGAATATAAGGTGAATGGAACCAATCTAACTGATAACCGTATTGAACTACAAAGATAGCCGATAGAATAAAAATGGCCCATAATATCATACCTAACCAGTCTATACCGAATAAAGGCATTTTCGGCATGGCCCGGAAGGGTTGCATCAATATGCTTGCCAAAAGAATCACTATCAATAATAGGCCGATAGCCAATATATGCAAGTGTTGCCAATCATAATAATAGATAATCTGCATGCTGATGGCATCGAATACATGAATGACTCCCAATACTACGAAGAATACAAACGACAGGAATACGGGATAGTTGTAGGTCGGTGTAATCTTCGGCAATATGTTTGAGAAACATTCGAAGGTACCATACAAACGAAAGAAACCGGCCACAAAGCCTAATACAACCAATAGAAACGGTTGGTCAATGTAGGGTACGATGAGGTTACATGCCGCCAATCCCGTGGCTGCGATTATCAAGGAAGTCCGGTTAGTGAAACGGAACTTCAAGCGGAAAGCCAGTGGGAAGTAGAGGGTAAGTCCGATAAGTACGGCATGACTCATCATCTTCACATCGTTCATGGTGATGGACAATTCGCCTTGCATCTGAATCATGGCGGTAAAGTACATGCCGTTCGAGAACTGAAAAGCCACGAGGAACAGAATGTATACCCAGAAACGGTACTTGTCGGGTACCCACTCCTTGAACGTCATGAAACGGAAAGGTCCTTGTTGCCAAGCCATATCAGTTCAGTACTTTACATTCTACATTCATACCCGATCCGAGTTGTTCCACTATCTTCGGGTCGTTATTGTCGGTAAAGATAATCTTTACAGGAATGCGTTGTTCCACCTTCACAAAGTTGCCGGCCGAATTGTCGG
>CAZJFI010000359.1:0-1567 GCA_964545265.1 uncultured Phocaeicola sp. | reverse complement strand
TTGATAGTCGGCTTTGTGGCGTTCCTTCAGTTCGTTATATGTATAGCTTTCGGCAGCTTTCATCATGGCGGCTGTACTTTCTTGCGGATTTACACCCACGTATGCCTTGGCATCTGTAAAGTCGGGATTGAAATTCAGTTGGTAATCTGTATCAGCGGTAAGCAGGAATACTACTTCGTCTGCTCCTTTGGCTATCAGTTTGCCATCAGGAGTGATAGTCAATGTACCTCCTTGGTGTTGGGTATGGATGCGAAGGGCAAACTCCATTTGGTTGTCTTTCAGCTTGCCGGTGTAAAGCAAGCCTTTGTTTCCGTCTGCCACTATCTTTCCATCCGCTTCCGGATTCTGACCGTAACTGAACACCAAATTCTGCATACCGGGCTTGTCGGCCGTAAATTTCAAGACCATGACACTATCGGGATAAGAAACAAACGAGGTGCGGGTATACTTTACATTATCCTTATTGAAAGTGACGATAGCCATGGCCGAATCTAAGGATAGGATGCGTTTATAATCGCTCATGCCTATTTCGCTGAGGCCGGTCTCGATGTAGATTTCTCCCAAAGTGGTGTAGTTGCCGAAGAAAGAAGAGGGGGAACCGTCGGCATCGTAACTGGCCAGACCGTTGAAGTTCTTTTTAGTCAGTTGCTCAGCCTTTTGGGGGTCTCCGTCTGTAAATGCCTGACGGATTTCAGGGAGTATATGAGCCGATTGCTTGTTGGCATTCCAATAGTTGGCTGCACCGCCAGGGGTGTTTGGTCCGCCTCGCCACAAGGACTTTTCGTTCAAGGTAATTCGTTCCGCAGCAATGGAACCTAATATACTTCCTCCAAAGCTACCGTTCCCGATGGGGAGAGAACGGCTTTCCCATTCTTTGTCGTCGGTAGAGTTGTACCATGATGCCCGTCCGTTCAGGGTATTCGGGGTATCAAACCAAATGCTGAGGCCTTGGGTGAGGTCGGTGGTTTGGGCTTGCAGGGTGGTGGCGGCAAAGAGAGTAGCCAAAAGTAAATGTTTTCTTTTCATGGATTTGTTTTCTTTAGTAGATTCGTTCCAATTGTTTCATTCTGAACGTAGTGAAGAATCTGTTTCCATCCACGTTTATGTCTTCAGATCCTTCACTACGTTCAGGATGACACTACTTATATATTAATGTCGATAAATAATCTTCGGCAAACATTTCGTTGGCTACTTCCCATAGTTGGTGGGCAGTTAGTGCTTCAATGCGTTGATACACTTCCTGTGGTTCATCGTTCTTTCCGTAATGAAGGAAGGTTTTTGCCATGCCTAAGGCTGTATTCTCAAAATTATCTCGGGCTACTCCTATCTGACCGATGATTTGTTTTTTGGATGCTGTTAATTGGTTGGCGCTTAACGGCTTTTCCCGTAAACGTTTCAACTCCTTGTGTACAAGGTGAATGCAGCGGTCCACATCTTCGGCATCGGCACCGAAATAGATACAGAAAACTCCTGTATCGGTGTACGAGGTAAGATTGGCTTCTACATTATACACCAAACCGCTCCGTTCCCGGAGGGAGACGTTAAGGCGGCTGTTCATTCCCGGCCC
>CAZJFI010000358.1:0-1581 GCA_964545265.1 uncultured Phocaeicola sp. | reverse complement strand
GCCAAATGCATGTTGCCGGAATCCATGCTTACCATTACATCCAGATGGCTCATCAAGGCCAATTCTTCCGCCCATTTCAGCTTGCCGGCAATGCAAGTTGCAGCAGGGAACTGTTGTTCCCATTCGTTCAGTATATCGGTTTCTTTCTTGCCTCCTCCAAAAAGTAAGATACGTACATTCGGTTGGGCGGATAGTAAGGTTACCACTTTCTTCATCTTTTCCATGGGGTATATTTTCCCGGTATGGGTAGCGAAAGGGGCGATACCTATCCAGTGGTGCTTTCCTTTCTCGCCGGTTAGCGGAAGTAAGGATGCAATGTTTCCTTTCCCTTCTCCATAAATGGATTGGAAGTTGAGGCTGACGGGTAATCCCAATATCTCCAACACTTTGGCGTAGCGTTGGAAGGAGCTGTCCAAAGGTCGTTTTACTTTTTTTTCTTTTCGGGTGAGCTGCTTCTTTTCTTTCCGTCCTTTGTCAATGTGTCCCACTTTTTCCCCGTCTATCCAGAAGCGGAACCTCAAGAATTGGGTACGGAGTACGTCATGAAAGTCGGCTATATAGTCAAATCCTTCGGCTTTCAGTTCGTTGTACAGTCGGTTCAGTCCCCGTATCCCTCTATGTTTTCCTTGGATGTCTGCTCCCCAAAAGGATACATTGGCCGGCATTTCCTTGAAAAGGGCGGACATATTGTTCCTGCTCAACACCGTAATCTGATGTTGGGGATATTGTGTGGCCAATGAATGGATAACAGGTACGGTCATTGCCACATCTCCGATGGCGGAAAGCCGGATGACCAATATCTTAGCCATTACGTGAGGGTTTATTTCTTTCCGTAAAGAACCGGGTTCAAATTCGGATCGTTATACATCTTCATTTGCTTGTACACCTTCATGTACTTGCGACCGGCTTCAATATCAGCTATCAGTTGGTCGATGGCCGAAGACAAGTCTTTCTGTTGTTCAAGGAGTACGTTCAGCTTTGCTTCGCATTGGGCATGATGCTCGGGAGTGGTATCGGTACGGTCCACTTCTTGTTGCATGTGGTATATCTTGAGCGCCAAAATAGACAGGCGGTCAATGGCCCATGCAGGACTTTCGGTATTGATGGTTGCATCGGGCAATGCTTCCACGTCTTTATATTTGTCCAAGAAATAGCTGTCAATCATTTCCACCAAATCGGTACGGTCCTGGTTGGACTTGTCAATTCTTCGTTTGAGTACCAATGCGGCATCCGGATCGATGTTCGGGTCGCGGATAATGTCTTCGAAATGCCACTGAACGGTATCAATCCAGTTCTTTAAATATAGATAGTATTCAATGCTTTGCCATTCATACGGATTGTTGATAGGAGTGTCTACATTGTCCGTTACGTGATAATCGTTAATGGATTGAACGAATATCGGATTGCAAAGTTGGGTAAATGTCATAGCCTTTTCTCTTTATGGTTATATAATTTACAAAACTACAGAAAGTTTTCCATTCGTCCAACTATTATTCATGAAAAGTGGCTACCTTTGCAGCGTTTCAAGATTCGTAAGCTATGAAAGTGATAGTAGACCATAAGATTCCTTATATAGAAGAA
>CAZJFI010000357.1:0-1582 GCA_964545265.1 uncultured Phocaeicola sp. | reverse complement strand
CCACCATCCATCAGATGCCGGGCTGCCTTTTCTTTCTCTTCGTAGGTGGAGAGCGGCATGCCGGTAAGTGCTTCCATCTCCGGAAGGTTGGGAGTGATGAGCATCGCCATCGGCAGAAGCTTTTGTTTCACCATGTCTTGTGCCTCGACGGACAACAGGCGATGACCGCTGCTCGACACCATGACGGGGTCGAGGACCATCGGAAGCGGATATTTGCCGAGTGCTTCGGCCACGGCCAGCACGATTCCGGCATCCGACAGCATGCCTATCTTGACAAACGAAGGATGAAGGTCTTCTACTACCGCCGTAATCTGGTCGTACACCATTTCGGGAGGTATAGGGCATTGGGCATGTACACCCAATGTGTTTTGGACGGTAATGGCTGTGATGGCGGTTGCTCCATACACACCCA
The DNA here is from genome assembly GCA_964545265.1 of uncultured Phocaeicola sp. Taxonomy (GTDB): domain Bacteria; phylum Bacteroidota; class Bacteroidia; order Bacteroidales; family Bacteroidaceae; genus Phocaeicola. The sequence goes on along the minus strand of CAZJFI010000357.1, from coordinate 1,170 downwards.
GTGCAGAGAATGTCTTGAGGTCGGCTTGTATTCCGGCTCCACCCGATGAGTCGGAACCGGCAATCGACAATACAATTGGATAAGTTTTTTTCGGATTCATACCACTATTTTTATTACAATTAGCTCAAAATAGCGGTACGGTATGTAGAAAAGATTCCCTAAAGAGGGGAGGTACCAAAACGAAGACTCCAAACTTCCAGCGTCAGCATTATCTGTACTGGTGCAATGTGTATAATCTCAGCCACGGTAGCCTAATGGCATTACCGGACACCACCATTCGAGTTCGGGCACAAAGGTAATGAAAAATCTGTTCAGTCAAAGATTTATCCGGATTTTTCTTTGTATATTATTCATAAAACAAAGAAAGAAAAGAACTTTCCAATAATAATCGAAGAATAATAGTGATTAATGTGAAAATAATTATCAATTTTGCGAATTATTCAAATAATTATCTTACTTTTGTGGAGCTAATCGTGTTATACAATGAGGATAGAATTTGAAGACATCGCATTAGAGGACCTCTACATAAATGGAACGACAACCGACGGAAAATACCGTAAATTGCCGAAGGATGTTATTAAGCAATATGTTAAGGTGGTTAATTATATCAAGGCCGTTCGTCGTTTGGAAGATCTCTTCTATATAAAATCACTTCATTATGAGAAAAAGAAAGGTGATTTGAAAGGTGTAGATGCTGTATGGATAAACAAACAGTACCGTTTGTTCTTTTATAGTTCTCCAAATGCAGAAGGCATTGTAGTAAACGCATTATTATTTGAAATATCTAAGCATTATGAATAAGGATAACATTACTCCGTTTGTAGCGACTCATCCCGGTGAAATGATAAAGGATGAATTGCGTGAAAGAAGGCTCACTCAAAAACAGTTGGCACTTGAAACAGGAATCCAGCCTTCCGTATTGAGTGAAACGATCAATGGTAAACGTCCTATATCTAAAAATGTGGCTTTAGTGTTAGAGCAAGCATTGGGCATTCCTGCTGATATATGGATGAACATGCAAACCCAATATGACTTGGATGCAGTCCGTATATCTGAACGTAACAATCAGCAGGAGACCATTTCTGTTACCATTCCTATACGTGATCGTAACTTGTTGAAAGAAATTGCCCGGAAATTTGGATGGGCATGTATGTTATAAGCATATCCCCC
>CAZJFI010000356.1:0-1587 GCA_964545265.1 uncultured Phocaeicola sp. | reverse complement strand
CGGAAGACACGTGCCGAAGCAGCCCGACAAAAGGGATTGGAACCACTTGCTACCATTCTGATGATGCAACGGGAAAACAATCTCATGGCTCGCGCACGTACCTTTATTAATAAGGAAGTAAAAGACGAAGAGGAAGCATTGAAAGGGGCTCGAGACATCATTGCCGAACAAGTAAGTGAAGACGAACGTTCGCGTAACCAATTGCGTAACCAATTCAGTCGCCAAGCCATCATCACCTCAAAGGTAATAAAAGGGAAGGAAGAAGAAGCCATCAAATACAAGGATTACTTTGACTTCAGCGAACCATTGAAACGATGTACTTCGCATCGGTTGTTGGCCATTCGTCGAGGAGAGGCCGAAGGATTACTGAAAGTATCCATCTCACCCGATGATGAAGAATGCGCCGAACGATTGGAGCGCAATTATGTACGAGGGAATAATGAATGTAGCCGCCAAGTGCAAGAAGCTGTACACGATGCTTACAAACGATTGCTGAAACCAAGTATCGAAACTGAATTTGCCGCACTCAGTAAAGAGAAAGCCGACGAAGAGGCCATCCGCGTATTTGCCGGAAATCTCCGCCAATTGCTGTTGGCTCCTCCTTTGGGGCAAAAACGAGTGATGGGAATAGACCCCGGATACCGTACAGGATGTAAAGTTGTTTGCCTTGATGCACAAGGCAATCTGCTTCATAACGAAACCATCTATCCGCATCCGCCCAAAAGTGAACATGGCATATCGGCACGTAAACTCACTAAACTGGTAGAACAATATGCAATTGAAGCCATTGCCATCGGTAATGGTACCGCCAGTAGGGAAACAGAAGCCTTTGTCACCAACCAACGTTACGATAGGAAACTGCAAGTTTTTGTGGTAAGTGAAGATGGTGCTTCCATTTATTCGGCATCCAAAACCGCTCGTGAAGAGTTCCCCGAATACGATGTTACCGTTCGTGGGGCCGTTTCCATCGGTCGCCGATTGATGGATCCATTGGCCGAGCTGGTAAAGATAGAAGCCAAGTCTATTGGTGTCGGACAATATCAACACGATGTAGACCAAACCGCTTTAAAGAAGTCACTCGACCAAACGGTAGAGAGTTGTGTAAACTTAGTGGGGGTAAACTTAAATACAGCCAGCAAGCATCTGCTTACTTACGTATCGGGATTAGGTCCTACCCTTGCTCAGAATATCGTGGATTACCGCACGGAAAACGGCCCCTTCTCCTCTCGCAAGGAACTGATGAAAGTGCCTCGCATGGGAGCTAAAGCCTTCGAGCAATGTGCCGGTTTCCTCCGTATACCCGGTGCAAAGAATCCGCTTGACAATTCGGCGGTACACCCGGAAAGTTATGCCGTAGTGGAACACATCGCCAAGGACATGAAATGTTCGGTTGAAGAACTAATAAAGAACAAAGAACTCCGTAGCAAAATAGATATTAAGAAATACGTTACCCCCACCGTAGGCCTCCCTACCTTGACTGACATTATGCAAGAATTGGAAAAGCCAGGTCGTGATCCACGCCAACAAATCAAAGTTTTTGAGTTCGATAAGAACGTAAAGACCATAGACGATTTGAAACCCGGTATG
>CAZJFI010000355.1:0-1600 GCA_964545265.1 uncultured Phocaeicola sp. | reverse complement strand
GAAGTACCGTTTCGCAACGCCACTTCCTGCAATGAGAGAATTAAAGATATCATTTTATCCCTCATTATTTATTCTCACCAATTACATAGCAAATACCGTGCCAAACTTGCAAGTTGTTGATTGCGAAGTGTTTGTTGTTTTCTAACAATGAGGAGACTGTCCAATAATTAGACACCAGTGCCTAAAAATTGGACACAGCTGCATAATTTTGATTGTCCAAAAAATAGACAAAGTATAGGTTATTAGAATTCTTATCCATACTTTTGTATGGTAACAAGTAAACGAATCATGAAAAGACAAAAGACCATCGTAGTAGTGGACGACAATAAGGGAGTATTATCGGCCGTAAAGTTATTGTTGAAGGACAAGTTCGACAAGATACTGACTTTACCCTCGCCGGTAACACTCATGACTACCTTAAAGGAGGAGAAACCAGATGTGGTATTGCTCGACATGAATTTTGGAAACGGACTCAATACGGGTAACGAAGGTTTGTTTTGGTTGCACGAAATCAAGAAGACATATTCTTCCATACCTGTAGTGCTCTTTACAGCGTATGGTGACATTGACTTGGCGGTACGGGGTATTAAGGAAGGAGCGGACGATTTCATTGTGAAGCCTTGGGACAATACACGTTTGGTGGAGACACTGCTATCGGCTTGTCATACATCTGGTAAAGGGAAGAAGATGGAAAGCCCTACCCCCAAATCAATGATGTACTGGGGAGAGAGCAAAGCGATGAAGGGACTCCGTGAATTGGTAGAACGAGTGGCAAAGACCGATGCCAATGTCTTGATAACCGGTGAAAATGGTACGGGTAAGGAGATGCTGGCCAGGGAAATTCATGCACTTTCTGTACGGAGCGACAAGGAAATGGTAGCCGTAGATATGGGAGCCCTTACCGAATCATTGTTTGAAAGTGAACTCTTCGGTCATGTGAAAGGATCGTTTACCGATGCCTATGCTGATAGGCCCGGTAAGTTTGAATCGGCTCATGGAAGCACCTTGTTCCTGGACGAGATAGGTAATCTGCCTTACCATCAGCAAGCCAAGCTCCTTACCGTGCTTCAACGGCGGAGTATTGTCAGAGTGGGAAGCAACCAGTCCATTCCCATAGACATCCGACTGATATGCGCCACCAATTGTAACCTACCTGAAATGGTGGCACAGAGCCAATTTCGTGAAGACTTACTCTATCGGGTGAATACCATTCACATTGAAATACCTCCTTTGCGCGAACGGAAAGAAGATATCATTCCTTTGGCGGAACGATTCATAGATCAATTTAGCAGACAATACGACCGGGGGAAGATGGCTCTTTCTCCTCAAGCCATCCGGAAACTGAAAGAACATCCGTGGTATGGTAACATCCGTGAACTGGAACATGCCATCGAAAAGGCTGTCATTATCAGTGAAGGTGCCACTCTCTCTGAAGAACATTTCCAATTCTCCCGAAAGACACTGGCTCCTAATTTGAATACAACGGTAGGAACTATCGAAGAAATGGAAATGCAAATGATTAAACGAGCCATCGAGCGAAACGAGGGTAATCTTTCGGCCGTGGCAATGGAATTGGGGATAACCCGACAGACTTTGTACA
>CAZJFI010000354.1:0-1600 GCA_964545265.1 uncultured Phocaeicola sp. | reverse complement strand
GTGTTCATCGCAAATAGGGAACCGCCGTATGCGGACCCGCATGTACGGTGGTGTGCTCGGAAAGCAAAAGTAGGAGGAATACCTACTTTTGTTTTCCTCCTACTCGATTTAGAGTTAATGGCTGTCAAAATAATTTTTGTATATTTACCCTTCGTATGATAGAGACACTGACATACATGCAATGGGTCGTCATCGCGCTGAGCGCTTTGTGCGTAGGAATGTCGAAGACGGGGGTGCAAGGCATCATGCTGATGATTGTGCCTCTACTGGCCATGGCGTTCGGGGCAAAGGAATCGACCGGAATCATCCTGCCTATGCTATGTATGGCCGACATCATGGCCGTGGTCTACTATAAACGGATAGCCGACTGGAAGATAGTGGCCAAGCTGCTACCTACGGCCATACTGGGATTCTTCCTGGCCATAGGCGTGGATAGCCTGGTGTCGCACGGACAATTCCGACAACTGATGGGGTGGACACTGATGATGGCACTGGCCGTGATGATGTGGAGCGAGATTTTTGGCAAAGAAAACCGATGGATGAAGAAATGGTGGTATACGGCCATCTTCGGACTGATGGGAGGATTCACCACCATGATAGGCAATGCGGCAGGACCCGTCATGTCGGTCTATCTGCTCTCCATGCGGAAGGAGAAAATGGAATACATCGGCATCAATGCCTGGTTCTTTCTGGTGGTAAACCTGCTGAAAATACCCTTGCAGGTCTTTGTGTGGGACAATATTACCTGGAACTCCCTGCAACTGAATCTGCTGATGCTACCCATCATCGGCATCGGGGTGCTGATAGGGGTGGGTATCGTCAAACGATTGCCCGAAAAAGTGTTTCGCCGATTCATACAAGTGGTTACAATACTGTCTGTCATCCTAATGATTATTTGATATGGAAGAACACATGGAATTACAGGAGCAAATATGGCAGGACATCGCCCGGATGGATATACCGGGATTCTACATTGCCGCAGAAATGGACCGCGTGGGTACATACATGCCCCACACACTGGAGGACTTCATAGGACAGAAGCTGGAGAGGATACGCCATGGGATAACTGCCCGAAGATTTGTCTTCAGCGAAGGGGAGTGGAGAATCTACCTCACTTTCTTCCCTACAGATAGGGTGGTGGACGAGAAATATGCATTGAAAAACAAAGTAATGATAAGAAATAGAGAAGCTTGATGGGAGGCCGGCTTTGTTTATTCATTCGAAAAACGATTCGCAAGTGTTTTATGCAAATATGGAACGATTGTTGGATAAGGCTCCACATGAGGTGGAAACCTACACGGTAGAGGGAGATAAACATTTGATTCTTGATAATTTTCTAGTGCCTCAAAACGATTCAACGTACACGGAGGTCATAATGGGATTCTTGAATAAAGTGGTGAATAATTGAAGAAAACTTCAGGAAATCTTCGTAATCCGGAGAAAAACGATTATCTTTGCACAAATTTTCGCGGACAAATGAAAGTTAAGGAGATAGTAAGTGCCCTTGAAAGGTTCGCGCCTCTGCCGTTGCAGGACGGATTCGACAATGCCGGATTGCAAATTGGACTGACAGAAGCGGAAGCAACAGGGGCTTTGTTGT
>CAZJFI010000353.1:0-1603 GCA_964545265.1 uncultured Phocaeicola sp. | reverse complement strand
ATGGAAGGCAAATGCGTAACATCGGTAGAAGGTATCATTGATGACGATGTTGACCAAAGTATCCGCAACCTAACACTCATCGGTTCACAAGGTATGAACGAAACCGATAAGTTGGTGCTCGACATCATGACTCACAAGCAGTGTTAACAAAGATAAGATAAAAGAACTAAAAAATGTCCCATTTCTTGAAGAAGAAGAAGAAGTGGGACATTTATTATTTAAAGCGAAGGGATTTCGTCTATATCCGTCAGTTGTGGAAGAGGATTCTTGTCGCTTTGTTTGGCGCCGAGTTTCTCTAATTTTCCGCAAGTTTGCAAAATGCTCTGTCCGCCAGGGAGTAGTTTCTTTTCGCCATCCTCGTACGCTTTAGTGGCATTCTCAAGCGCCTTTCCAATGGCTTGGTATTTCTTCATGAATTGTCCTACTCTATCAAGCAGTTCATTGGCCAAGGCATATACCCGTTCATGATTTTGGGCTTGCGCTATCTGTGTCCATGTTAGGTTGATGATACGGAGAGCTGCAAACAAGGTTTGTTCGTCGGCAATGAACACATTCTTTTCCATAGCCTTCCGCCAAATATCGGGCTGTGAATGGAGGGCTGTCCAAAGAGCACCGGTATGGGGTACGAACATAATAACGTAATCCATTTTGACTTTAGGAGACTGTACATACGAAGAATAATCTTTGGCCGATAATTCCTTGACATGTTTCTGAATGCTGTCTATATGTGCCTTGAGGTACTGTTGTCGTTTATCCTCTTCTTCGGCATTCACATAATCCATAAAAGCGGTGAGCGATACTTTGGAGTCGATAATGACTTCGCGACGTTGGTCAAGGTGCAGAATCACATCGGGACGCATGATGCTTCCCTCATTAGATTTTACCACATAACCATCAGCATCGCGGATAACCGACTGGATATCATAATGTACACCTTTAGTAAGTCCTTGCGATTCCAAGAGTTCATCAAGTACGGTTTCTCCCCAATCGCCTTGTACCTTGCTTCCATGTTTGAATACCCTTGCCAATTCGTCGGCACTTTTCTTGGCAGCTTCACTTTGGCGCATCATATTTTCTATGTTCACCTTCATTTCACTGCTCATCGAAGTTTGCTTCAAGGTACTTTCGTTCATGGCCTTCTTCATATTATCAATGGTCTCGCGAAGAGGATTCACGATTTGTCCCAAATTGGTATGACTGGATTCGGCAAACTCCTTCTGACGTTGCTTCAACATCTCGTCTGTTGCAGTCTTCAGTTGGGCAGTTACTTTAGCTATGGTTTCATCAAAGCGGGCTTGTTGAGCATCAAGGGCATAAGTAGTCTGTTTTTGCCATTCAGTCTTGGCTTCGGTCATCCTCCGTAGTTCTTCTGCCTTCGTTTCTTCCAATTGTTTACGAGCTTCAGCCTTGATTTCTTCCTGTCGAACATTCATTTCCTGTACCACCTTGTCCGATTGCAATTGTACTTGCTCCAATTGCTGTTGGAGCACTTCCATTCGGGTAGCAAGAACCTGCTTCTGACTTCTTGCAACCAACCAACTAATGACATATCCTAATACCGCGCCTACAGCGGCAGCTATCAACCATTCCATCATTTGTTCCG
>CAZJFI010000352.1:0-1630 GCA_964545265.1 uncultured Phocaeicola sp. | reverse complement strand
CCCGTTCTCACCAACTGGCTCTTGGCTCCAATCCGGTTGGCTGCTTCTGCGGCCAGATTGGACATTTGCAAAGAGTGCTGGAAAGTACCCGGAGCAATCTCGGACATTTCACGAAGTAACGGATGGTTGATGTTCGAAAGTTCTACCAAGGTAACGTTTGAAGTGAATCCGAAAATCTTCTCCAAGGCAAAAAGCAGTGGGTAGGCAAAGAGCAACAATACACCGTTGATGGCAAAATAGATATACATTCGGGTATTTAGCTTGGTCAGATCGTCTTCGTGAATCAACTCGAAGGCGAAGTAAAGCAAGGCATAGCAGGCAAAAATGATAAATGCCGTGCGGAACAGTTGCGAACGCTGGGAAAGTTCTCGCAAGCTAAAAATAGCAGCCATGCCGGTGAGTAGCTGCAACAGAATGAATTCGTGTGGATACCTTAACGTGATGGAGCAAAGCAGAATGATGGCTACATGTGCCATGAATGCCGTCCGCGAATCAAGGAAGATGCGGATGATGATGGGAATCATGGCAAACGGAATGATGTAGATGCTGGCTAAGTTCTGCTCTACAATGATGGACGAGAGTACAGGGAAGGAGATAATCAGTATAAATAAAAGATACAAACTGCCTTTGCGGTCAAAAAAATCCTTACGGAATAACTCTAAGTAACACATAAAGCAGAAGATGAACAAACTGACAAAGAGTGCTTGTCCTACGATGGTCAGCCTTTTTTCTTGGATGGAGTCACTTCGTTTAGCCCATTGCTTCTCCAAAGAACTCAAGATGTTATAGGTATGTTCGTCTATAATTTCTCCTCGGTCTATAATTTTCTGTCCATTCAAGACATATCCGTTGGCCCATGAAATGTTCGAAAGCAAATCTTCCAAAGACGATTCGGATTTTGCTTCGTCGTAGATGATGTTGGGTAGGATGTAGTTGTTCAAATTACAAGCCTGTAGTACTTGCTTGCTATAAGCTGTATCGGCGCTTAACAGGTGCTCATAAGCTGTTTTAGTGCTATAGAAATGGTTGATAGGAAAACTGGTCGCTACGTTTTGTTCCACCAACAGAATATGGTGGGTGCTGTCTTCTTCCAGTTGCTTCAACTCATTTCCGCTCATTACTCCCGTAGCATATATTTCTTTCAATGTACGCTCTATGTGTCGTAAATAGGCGGATCCAATCTGTTGTTTCAGTGTCTTGTTGTAATCCTCCCTCAGTTTGGCCAGTGCGTTTCTTTCTATGTTCTTGTTCAAGTCATAATACGGTTGGTAAGAAGCCATGATGCTGTCTTCTTCGGCTTTCACTTGTTTTTCGTTCTTGTAAATGGGAAAGTCAAAGGATGCCTGCAACAAACCGTACTTCCACGGGGTGTTGATGTCAAATTGATAGTTGAACTTCCCTTCCTTGGGGAGGAAATATACGATAATCGTTACGGTAACGATGAAAATCAGCCCCTTGTAGAGCAAATCTTTATAAGAAAAACCGTTGTTGGCTCCGAAACTCTTCATAATTACATAATTTTGGGCGCAAAATACGAAAAAATCGGGAATTTAGTGTAATTTTGCACTGGATTTTTAGATAAAGAACAAATGTCAGAAAGAAAAGTTAGAGTTCGTTTTGCTCCAAGTCC
>CAZJFI010000351.1:0-1665 GCA_964545265.1 uncultured Phocaeicola sp. | reverse complement strand
GTGGTGATATAGAACTGGAAGCCGTGAAATGCCGGCATTTGGAAGCGGATGCCAGCAGTTCCGGTGATGTGAAGATAAAGCATCTCGTGGCAGAGAGTGTCAAAGCCGAAGCCAGTTCGTCGGGCGATGTAGTTGTGTCCGGAGGTCAGTGTGTTAAAGCTGACTTTTCTGCATCAAGCAGTGGTGATGTGGTGGCCGACAAGTTGAAAGCCGATTATGTCATCGCTTCAGCAAGTAGTGCAGGGGATGTATCCTGCTATCCGGTGGAATCGTTGAAGGCTAAATCTTCCAGTGCGGGAAGTGTTGGCTATCGAGGCAATCCGAAGGATATCGATTACTCACCCAAGAAAGGATTGCATAAATTAGATTAGACTTGCTTTAATAGTGTCATTCTGAGGAACAAAGTGACGAAGAATCTGAATACATTTACGTTTATATATTCAGATTCTTCCTCCTTTCAGTCGTCAGAATGACATAAAGTCGAAACAAAAATCAAATAGCGTAATGCCCTTTGATGTAGTCCAGGATGCTGAAAAGTTCTTTCACCGTTTCGGCCCGCAACATGGCAATGCGCGTCTCCTTAAAGTTAGGGATTCCCTTAAACAATGGCGAAGCGGCCAAGTGTCGGCGTACGTGAAGTATCCCGCGTCGTTCGTCCAATAACTTTACACTGTCTAACACTTCCTGGCGAAGGACATCCATCTTCCAGTCGAACGACAAGGGAGGGAGTTCTTCGCCGGTTTGCAAATAATGCTTTACTTCCTTGAATATCCATGGGCGACCGAAACTGGCACGGCCTATCATGATACCGTCTACTCCGTACTCATCGAAACATTCTTTGGCACGTTGAGGGGAAGTGACATCGCCATTACCAATGATAGGGATGTGAATACGCGGATTCTTTTTGATATCGCCTATCAAGGTCCAATCGGCCACTCCCGTATACATCTGGGCACGGGTTCTGCCGTGTACGGTCAGTGCTTCGATACCGCAATCCTGCAATTGTTCGGCTAAATCCACAATGATTTTATGGTCGTTGTCCCAACCCAAGCGTGTCTTTACAGTAACAGGAATCTTTACTGCATCGACTACCGCTTTGGTTATTTCTAACATTAAGGGGGTATTCTGCAACATTCCGGCACCGGCACCTTTTCCTGCTACACGCTTTACAGGGCAGCCGAAGTTGATGTCGAGTATATCGGGCTTGGCTTCTTCCACTATCTTGGCAGCTTCTACCATGGTAGGAACATCCTTTCCATAAATCTGAATGGCTACAGGGCGTTCCTGCTCGTCGATGTTCAGTTTGGCCATGGTCTTGTTGACCGAACGAATCAAGGCATCGGCCGAAACAAATTCGGTGTATACCATATCCGCTCCGAACCGTTTGCACATCAAGCGGAAAGCAGGGTCGGTCACATCTTCCATGGGAGCCAACACGATGGGTTGTTTGCCTAAATCTATATTTCTAATCTTCATTATGCTCTATATTATTTTTGCGTGTCATTCTGAACGTAGTGAAGAATCTGAAAGCATAAAGTAAATGTTATCAGATCCTTCGCTTTGCTCAGGATGACACGGAGAGAAATCGATTTATAACATTTGCACCGCAAAAATACAGAAAAAAGTTCTACCTTTGCATATTACTACAAACAAAACGTTTATGTA
>CAZJFI010000350.1:0-1687 GCA_964545265.1 uncultured Phocaeicola sp. | reverse complement strand
GGAATACGGGTATGGGTATGTCCACCGATGATTACATCCAGCTCGGGCATGGCTTGTGCTATCTTCTTGTCTGTATCATAACCGGTATGGAAGAGTCCAATAAATAAATCGCATTCTGAGCGAAGATGCTTGTACGTTAAGGCTGTCTCTAAGGGAGGAGTGAATGACAGACCTTTCAGACGGTCGGGATGGGCAGAAGGTATGGGCTTCCCTTGGAACTGTTTGGTTGTTTCTACCAATCCGAGGATACATATACGTATTTCTCCTTTCTGAAAAATAACATAAGGCTTGGGTTGGCTGAAGGAAGGATTATTGGACTTTACGTTGGCGCAAATCAGTTCAAAATTAGCGTTCTTGATACAATTGGTCAAAGCTTGCAGACCATAGTCAAATTCATGATTCCCAAAAACTGCATATTGATAACCTGTCTGGTTCATCAGGTCTATCATGGGTAAACCTCGTTGGGGATACTGGTCTACAATTGGATTGCCGGTAAATACATCTCCTCCACTCAAAATCAATGTGTGGGTATAGTTAATGCGGTCTTTCTCTATGTAACGGGCTATTTTGGCAAAATTAGTCAGATGACCATGTACATCATTAGTTGAGTAAATGGCAAGAGTCGTTTCTTGGGCTTGCAAGGCTCCCCAACAAATAGATAGAAAGAAAAGAAAACCAAGTAGTTTCTTCATAATCTCTGGAACGTATATTACGCTGCAAAGATAATGAAAAAATTATAAAAGATTCTGCCAATAGGCTTTTACTACTTCCCAACGATAATAAGGCGCATACTCACTGTCTACGGGCAGCTTGACTGGTTTTTCATTCAATAATGCTTTAATCCAAATCTCTCCTTTGGAATTGTGATAGAATATTAACTGTAAATTACCTGCCATGGGCGAAAGGCGGAAGTCTTGCCATGCCAAATGGAATTTCTCTGCATCCTTTTCTCGAAGAGCGCAATTTTCTATTTTCATCAGGTTAAGCAGACGGAGCAGGTCGGTATCGTGTCCAAAGCGGAAATCTGCACCGGTTGTTCCTCTTTCTATTGCTTGTTGAGCTTGATCAAGAATGTGCTTAAGCAACGGACGGGCACTTCTGGCAGCGGCTCCCTTGTTGAGGGGAGCATTACCATTGCATACATACATGCGGTGGTTGATGCATTGCCAAATGCCGAACAAATCTTCAGGGGTAAAAAGATCGTAGAACGATAAATCCAAATCGGTGTCTTGCATATCCGAAGCAATCCAATAGAGGCCTATCATCAGTTCATGGGGGTGCTTAACTTCTTCGGGGTGTACAAATAGGCGTGCCATCAAGCGGTGAGGCTGCACCCGTTTTTCGGCAAAGGCCAAATAATCTTTTCTCCACGGAGCATCTTTGGCGCTGAATGTTTGAAGTTCAGGCGAAGTCTGATGCATAAAGGCCATGTGTTTTTCCTCGGCATTCAGTTGGAAAGCCAAAGATGGATTTAATTCCTTTAAGCGTGCGGTAAATGCCTCCATGCTTTTGATGGCTCTGTCCGATGTACTTGAATAAGCCTCTATTTGAGTAGTCCCTTGGAATATATCGCTATATTTCCGATACATTCGTTCGGCTATTTCAGCATGTTGCTTGGCTCCTTTGGGTGTCAGTTTGCCACCATTCCCTTTTGCATCGGCCCAGACTTTGTCGAGTCTTGACAATA
>CAZJFI010000349.1:0-1691 GCA_964545265.1 uncultured Phocaeicola sp. | reverse complement strand
TAAATAGCCAACAAAAAGACATAAAAAAAGGAAGAGAGCTTCGCAGCTGTCTTCCCCCCTAATTTTTAACCTAAACCTTAACTATGAAAAAATCTAATGTTTTCAATGGCAAAGTTGCATATTTTTTGGTGAATTACGGTAACGCACACAATAATTTTTGTTCGTGTATTATACTTTTTTAACGGTTGCAAATGTATATCGTAACCGCTTTCGTCGGACAATGAAAAAGAATAATAAAAATAACGATTGCATTTGGGTTACTTTCAACGGAATAGGTATCTTTGCACCATCATTATAAATTAATTAGTATATGACAAAAGAAAACTTGGGAGCAGACTTTAAATCTGCAACCGGAAAAGAAGACAAGAAATTGTTCATCGAAACCTACGGATGCCAGATGAATGTGGCCGATAGCGAATTGGTGGCATCTATCATGAAGATGGCCGGATACGAGATGTGTGATTCACTTGATGATGCTGATGCCGTATTTATGAATACTTGTTCGGTACGCGACAATGCCGAACAGAAAATCCTAAACCGCTTGGAGTTCTTCCATGCCATGAACAACAAACGTGGCAAGCGTGGTAAGATTATTGTGGGTGTATTGGGATGTATGGCCGAACGTGTCAAGGAAGACTTGATCAAGAACCATCATGTAGATTTGGTGGCAGGTCCTGACGCTTATCTGACTCTCCCCGAATTGATTGCATCGGTAGAAGCCGGTGAAAAGGCCATCAACGTTGAGCTTTCGACCACCGAAACTTATCATGATGTTATCCCTTCGCGCATTTGTGGCAACCACATTTCGGGTTTTGTAAGCATTATGCGTGGATGTAACAACTTCTGCCACTATTGCATCGTGCCTTACACCCGTGGTCGTGAGCGTAGTCGTGATGTGGAAAGTATCCTGAACGAAGTAGCCGACCTTTCGGCCAAAGGTTATAAGGAAGTAACCTTATTGGGTCAAAATGTAAACTCCTATCGTTTTGAAAAGGATGGCGAAATCATCAACTTCCCTGCCTTGCTTCGGATGGTGGCTCAATCGGTGCCTCAAATGCGGGTAAGATTTACCACTTCACACCCTAAGGATATGAGTGACGAAACCCTGCAGGTGATTGCCGATGTACCCAACATTTGTCGCCACATCCACTTGCCGGTACAAAGCGGTAGTTCACGCATCCTGAAGCTGATGAACCGAAAATATACACGCGAATGGTATTTGGATAGAGTAGCAGCTATCCGTCGCATTATCCCCGATTGTGGATTGAGTACAGACATCTTCAGTGGTTATCATTCCGAAACCGAAGAAGACCATCAGGAATCCCTCTCATTGATGCGCCTTTGTGCTTACGATGCTGCTTTCATGTTCAAATACTCCGAACGTCCGGGTACGTATGCTTCCAAGCATTTGCCCGATGATATACCCGAAGATGTGAAAATCCGTCGTTTAAACGAAATGATTGAGCTTCAAAACCAACTCTCGGCCGAAAGCAATGCCAAGGATGTGGGCAAGACCTTCGAAGTATTGGTGGAAGGCGTATCGAAACGCTCCAAGGAACAATTCTTTGGACGCACCCAGCAAAACAAGGTGGTGGTGTTCAACCGAGGCACCCATCGCATCGGCGATTTCGTGAATGTAAAGGTAACCGCTTCCAGTTCAGCGACTTTGATTGGTGAAGAAGTGTTTGAAT
>CAZJFI010000348.1:0-1706 GCA_964545265.1 uncultured Phocaeicola sp. | reverse complement strand
TTATGAAAACTGATATTTTCAACAATATTTTTGTGAAAATTCAACCCGAAAGGGGCGATTCTAAAAGATTAATATTATATTTGTACCCGAAAGGGGTTATTTGATATTGTTTTTAAAGTAATTTGTACCCGAAAGGGATAATAGAAAAGATATGAGATTAGATGAATACATTCGTGATAAGCGTAAGTTACATAACTTAACCCAACAGGAGTTAGCGGAAAGGGCCGGTGTAGGGTATAGGTTCGTTAGAGAATTGGAAAATGGTAAGCCAACTGTTCGTATGGATAAGGTTAATCAAGTCTTGAATCTGTTTGGTGAAGAACTTCAACCGGCTAAAATCAGTAACCAATGAAGCGCGCAAAAATATATATAGATGAGGTATTCTGTGGGGTGTTAACGGAAGATTCTGAAGGCTATCATTTTAAATATGATGAGCAATACATGGCATTGCCCAATGCAAAAGCGTTGAGTCCTACAATGCCATTTCAAGAGGAAGAATATGAGAAAGAAATGATGTTTCCTGTGTTTGACGGGTTGATTCCTGAAGGATGGATGTTGGATATTGTTCACAATAACTGGAAGATTGACCCGAGAGACCGGATGAGTTTGTTATTAGCTTGCTGTAAGGATTGTATTGGTAATATTAGCGTAAGAGGATATGATGAATGAATTTGAAAATAAATGCTTATGCTGTTATAAGGAGTTGAAGAAAGGGGAAACCGGATACCACGCTTCGTGTGCTCTTAAATTGTTTGGCAGCAAGAAAGCACCCATATTGCCTTATACCAGAGACAATATAGACAAACTGGCTCTTGAAGTCTTGAAATCAAGCACATCTGTTACAGGTGTACAGGCGAAGCTTTCGTTGGAAATAAATCGTGGTGATAAGAATGAGCCTGATAGACTTACCATCGTAGGATTATGGGGTAATTATATTTTAAAGCCACAAAGCCCTAAATTCACTGCTATGCCTGAACTGGAAGACCTTACCATGAAAATGGCGGAAGCGGCCAAAATAGAAACGGCGGCACATGCTTTGATCAGAATGGCAGATGGAGAATTGGCCTACATCACACGACGGATGGATAGAAATTGCGACGGTTCAAAACGCTCGATGTTGGATATGTGTCAATTAAGTAATAGACTGACAGAGCACAAATATCGGGGAGCTTATACCCAATTGGCAGATATCATCAGAAAATACTCTTCGACTCCAATGTTGGACATACAGCGTTTCTGGGAAATGGTCATTTTCTCATGGATTACGGGAAATTCAGACATGCATTGCAAAAACTTTTCTCTGCTTGATAGGGAAGGGATAGGTTATACGCTTTCTCCAGCTTATGATTTACTGGCTGTTGCACTAACTGGTATTGATGATAAAGATGAATTGGCGATGCCATTAACCGGTTATGGTATGGATGATACTCAGTATATTACAGATTTTGATAGAGCATCATTTGTTGAAGCAATGGGATTCAGTGGTATAGAATCCAATGTTGGTAATAAGCTCATCAATAGGTTAATGAAGAATCAAACCAAATGGTTGGAACTTATAGATAATTCATTCCTTTCTGATTCATTGAAAAATGCATATAAGAGACTCATAGGTGAAAGAATTGAAAAACTGAATATATAAATATGGATTTGTTTGCGTTCAACTCGAAATTTCGTGATTTCTTAATTGAAGAATTAAAAGGAGAATT
>CAZJFI010000347.1:0-1709 GCA_964545265.1 uncultured Phocaeicola sp. | reverse complement strand
ACAAATATTCCTACGAAAGGATTTCGGATAATCCAACGTTTTTGATTATTTTTGCACCATTGTTTATTGCGCATTATGAGAAAGACATTTTTAATTATACTTTGGGCAATTCTATTTATTGTCTTGTTTGGCATAGCAGGCATATTCCATGCCATTTCAAAAGGCTGGATAGGCTATGTGCCACCCATTGAAGAACTGGAAAACCCGAACTTGAAGTTTGCCACACAGGTTATTTCGGACGATGGGGTGACACTGGGTACTTATTCGTTGAGTAAGGAAAACCGCTTGTATGTGGGCTATGATGACCTTTCCCCCAATCTCATCAATGCGTTGATAGCTACCGAAGACGAGCGTTTCCTTGAACACTCGGGCATTGATGCGAGAGCCTTGCTACGTGCCATCATCAAACGTGGGGTGATGATGCAGAAGAATGCAGGAGGGGGGAGTACCATTACCCAACAGTTGGCCAAGCAATTCTATTCGGAACAGGCCGGAAGCGTATTCGAACGTTTGATGCAGAAACCCATCGAGTGGGTGATAGCCGTAAAGCTTGAACGCTATTATACAAAGGAAGAAATCCTGACCATGTACCTCAACAAGTTCGATTTCCTGAACAATGCGGTGGGTATCAAGAATGCATCGAATACGTATTTCTCCAAGGAACCGAAGGATTTGAGTGTAACAGAAGCCGCTACCTTGGTGGGGATGTGCAAGAATCCTTCCTATTTCAATCCGCGCAGATTCAATGAACGTACCCGTAATCGTCGTAATGTGGTAATCGGACAGATGGAAAGGGCAGGGCACCTTACTTCGGCCGAGGCCGAAGCATTGAAAAAGGAACCGTTGGTGTTGAAGTATCGTAAGGTAGACCACAAGGAAGGTCCCGCTCCTTATTTCCGTGAATATCTGCGAGATATATTGAAAGCCGAGAAACCGGTGAAAAGCGAATATCGCGGATGGCAGATGCAGGAATACTACGAAGACTCCCTGGCTTGGGAAACCGACCCGCTTTATGGATGGTGCGCCAAGAACAAGAAGAAGGACGGAAGCAACTATAACCTCTATACCGATGGCTTGAAAATCTATACCACCATCGATTCGCGTATGCAACGCTATGCCGAAGAGGCCGTTCACGAACATGTAGCCGAGTATATGCAACCCCGTTTCTTCAAGGCAAAGGCCAAGAAGAAAACCGCTCCGTTTACCAGTGAACTGACCCCCGAAGAGGTAAAGACTATTATGGATAGAGCCATGCGCCAAACCGACCGCTATCGGGAAATGAAGAAGGCGGGTGCCTCGGAAACTGAAATCCGCAAGGCATTTGATACTCCTGTTGAAATGACCGTATTCAGCTATCAGGGCGATAAGGATACCATCATGAGCCCGATGGATTCACTCCGCTACTACAAGCACTTCCTTCGTACAGGTTTCATGTCGATGGACCCTATTACGGGTTATGTAAAGGCGTATGTAGGTGGACCTAACTTCAACTATTTCCAATACGATATGGCTATGAAGGGTCGTCGTCAGGTAGGTTCTACCGTTAAGCCTTATCTGTATACTTTGGCCATGGAAAACGGTTTCTCGCCTTGCGACCAAATGCGCCATGTAGAGCAAACTTTGATTGATGAAAACGGAAAAGCATGGAGTCCTCGTAACGCAAGTGCCAAACGTTATGGTGAGATGGTAACCATCAAGTGGGGATTGGC
>CAZJFI010000346.1:0-1712 GCA_964545265.1 uncultured Phocaeicola sp. | reverse complement strand
ACTTGATAAGCTATGCATAGTGTAACCAACAATGCTGCAGAAAAGAAAATGCCGGCAAAGGTGCCAATTCCTATCTCTACTTGGCGGGTGTAATGTTGTAACCAATTTTTCATCAATATATAGCCGATGGGGAAAGCCACAACAGAGGCTACTACCACTTGCATCATGTATTGCTTGAAGAACATGCCGAGAATGTTTGATATATGGGCACCGTTTACCTTACGGATGGCTATTTCCTTACGATGGTGCTGGCACGATTGCACTATCAGGGCATAGATACCGAACAAGGCGATACACAAACTTATTATCGTAATGCTTCCCAATAGTTTCAGCAGATTTGTTTCGGACTGGATGTATTCGTTGTAAACGGTTTCTCCATCGCGAAGGGTTATTTTTTGTATTCCTTGTTCGTTAAGGGTTGCCAAGATTTTCTGGTTACAAGTACGGAAGTCCCCTTCATAAGTAAAAGCCACATAGGTTTTGAGATAGTCTTGATAATGGAAAACCATTGCCTCAATAGGCGAAGTGGGTGGTTGGTTCTGGAAGTCGTACACCACTCCTTTGATGCGAATACCATCGAATTGCTTGCCTACAGGGTTCTCCATGTTCAACTTTCGCGCCATGGTTTCATTGATAATCACTTCGTTTTCTTTCGTATCGAAGTTAGGGCCTCCTTCTTTCATTTTCAATCCATAGAAGTGGGCAATACTATCGTTCAGTTGAATCGACCGATAAGCCAGAGGTTGGGCATCGGCTGCTTTCCCGTCCCATCCATAAGCCATACCATGTGCACTCCCCCATCCTGCGGGAAATAAGGGTTCGTGTAATGGGAGCACTTCTTGAATGAAGGGGAGTTCCTTCAGTAAGGCGGTCGCTTGGTCATTATATTTCCCGGCACTGATCCAAGCTACTTGATGGCGACGGATGTTAAGGTCGGAATGAGTCAGGTAATGTATTTGTTGAATCATAACGGTTGCACAAAACATGAACAGCATGCTGATAGTCAGTTGTATGCATACGCTGGTCAGACGGAAACGGTTCTTATTGGCTTTCATGGCGGATGCCTGAATCTGTACAAGGAGTGTCTGTCGTTTGAAGTACCAGATGGGTAGGAAAGAAAGCAGGGCTGCCAGTGCGATGACTATCAATATCAAATAGGCGCAACTTTCGTAAATCTTGAAGCGGCTGACTTCTATTTGTGACAAGTCCTTGAAAGAAAAGACAGTAATTTCTATAAACAACATACTTACCAATAAGGCTATCAGTAGAAGCAGCAGATATTCCGTCATTAACAATGCACTCATTTGTTTTCCTGAAGAGCCATATACGGTACGGAGTGCCATGTTTCGTCCCATATTGCGGATGCGGCTTATAAAAAGAGTCAGATAATTGAGCAAGGCGCACAAGGCTACCAACAAGGCGGCTCCGGTAAATAGACGTACATCCTCCATCCTTACATTCGGTTGGGATTCGGGATGTGTGTAGCGCATTTCTTTTAGGGGAGTCCATACATTAAACAAGCTGGGAGCAGGGGCTCCTGTTTTTATGGAATCCGTCGTAGCCTTTTCTATAAAACGTTGGTGGTCGGTTCCTTCTTTAAGCATGGCATAGGTTCGGTAAGCCGACATATTCCAAGAGGTTTCCAATTCCAATCGCTTTAGTATATCAAACTTGAAGTTGGAGTGTCCCGGCCATGTCTTGAATACAGCCAC
>CAZJFI010000345.1:0-1716 GCA_964545265.1 uncultured Phocaeicola sp. | reverse complement strand
ACCAAGACCACGGAACGGCCGACGACAAATTGCGAACACTCTATTACGAAGGACGCATCTACATGAACAAAGGGGATAAAGACCCGTCCATGCGAGCATTCATCAAGGGCAAGGAACTGAAAGACGAAATGACCGACACCCTGACCTTTGCCAATCTGCTTGTAGCCCAGGGCTCCTATCTTTATACTTCCTACAAGATAGAAGAATTTATCGACAACAACTTGCAGGCAGCAAAGCTGTATCAAGCCATCGGCCGTTCATATTACCAAATGACAAGTCTTGTAAATGCTTTAAATGGCAGTATTATCAATCAAGAAAAACATTTGGCAGACAGTATTATGACTTGTTGCAAAAGCAACATTGATGAGCACCCCAACTATGAACGTTTGATAACTCCTTATGCCATATCCTATACCATTGTTTTTGGTTCGGATGACGAAATTAGGAAGGTCGTTAATTCTGTACAAGACAACAACCAATTATCCAATAAAGTCAGACTAAACATCGCATACGGATATTCCAAAATAGGAGAAGCCGATAAAGCCCTCCAAGTTTTGGAATCGATGAATACTGAAACTTTTGACACCACCTCCTTAAAATACCTTTCCATCAAAACGGACATTCTTGAAGCAAATGGTAAATATAAGGATGCATTAAGTCACTACAAGATGTATTCAAGTACGTTGGAGAAAAGACACCAAGCCTTATTCTCACAAGATTTGTTGTTTGCACAGGAAAGGCATAACCTGGAAATTGCTTCCTTGAATGAGATTCAAAAAAAAGACCGCCTGATAGGGTATGGAATCTGTTGCGCCTTCGTACTGTTATCCGTCATTGCACTGATTTATTATCGCTATCGGGCAAAAAACACCCGGTTACGGCTTGAGCAGGAAAACCTTACCTTGAAAATCTCACAAATGGAATCAGAAAGCGAGAACCTTAAAAAGCTTCTCTCCGACCAAAAGGAATTGTCCGCACCTATCACCGAAGCCATCCGGGTACGAATCGAAGCGCTCAACTCCCTATTAGCGTCACAGATTTCCGAGAACGATAAGTATGCCAAGCCCTACGATGTATGGATTGAGCAAACCTTGAAAGACAAGGATGCCTTCATGAATTCCACCCGTTTGGCATTCAAGGCATCCCATCCCCGGTTCATGAACTATCTGGAAGAACACGGACTGACCGAAGCTGAGCAGAACTACCTCTGTCTTTATGCCATCGGACTTCGCGGAAAAGAAATCGGTGAATACATCCAGCTGAAAAGACATTATCACATCAGCAGTGACATCCGCCAGAAATTAGGCATCGACGAGCACGAAACCAACATTGGTATATACATCCGGAAACAAATGAAAAGACTTTAAAAGAGAGCATCATCCCTGTTGAACGAATAAGCCGTTTGCGCAACCTATAAAGGCTTCGCAAACGGCTTTTATTTTGATGCTTTTGCTGCAATGTCAAACTTATCAGACAAGCGCCATAAACAGAATCACCCCCGATTTACAACGCACTGATTTTCAGTTAGATATTTTTTACTCCGTCAAACTTTTTATCTTGCATGAAAACTTTACGTTTCATAAATTTGCGTTAGTTTCAAACAAAAAAACGTAATTATCATGAAAATTGATTTAGTAATTCTTTTGTCGTTACTCTTTGTTCCATTGCAAGCGCAATATCGGATTACAGGGAAAGTAACAGACGAAAATAAGGAAC
>CAZJFI010000344.1:0-1717 GCA_964545265.1 uncultured Phocaeicola sp. | reverse complement strand
TTACAATAACTGAAAATTGGGGAATATGCTGTCAATCATTTCTTTCGGTACGTTGCAATCTTCGGCTATTACAGGCCACTTGGATGCGGTATCACAGATTTCATCAATAATTAGTGATGCCTCCTTTATGTTATTTCTTGTTGCACATTCCAATAGGTCCTTACGGGTAATTTCATCGAATTTTCCGTTGATGGACATTTGATGAGTGGAAGTCCAGTCACCTTCCGGATTATATGCATATCCCATATCATAAGCAGGAGACAATTTCCATGTTCCTTTTTCATCCATAAGGAAAGAAATATTCTTCGTATGGTCATCCTGGTTACGGATAACCACATTAAACACCATTCTCCGGAACATTTCCGTTGCCTGAGAATAGGGTAGTCTCAATGTTCTCATGACATTGAAAGCCTGTTCATAAGAATAGGCTCTTTTCATCCGGTAGTCAAAGTGTGCGATTCCGCATAAGGTTTGCATATGAATCTTCTTGCCACCCTCACGGTCAAAACGCCGTGTGAGGAAATGTGCCCTCCCGTTTTCTTCCATCAGTGAACATTCGGTCATATCAATTCCGCATTCCTTCACGAGCTTGTAAAAGGAATATTCTAAACGGCCGAAGTTTTCCGTTTCTTTAAATCCTGCCTTGGCTGATACTCCGTCAAGTTTAATAAGATAATATCCGAAACCTTCAGGAGCTTCTACCTGTCCGGAACGTACCTCTCCGGTCACCGGATTGTAGGCTATGATGGCCTTGGCACGCTGGCCACCAGCAGATGTACCCAAACGAAGAATTTCAGCGACGGCTACTTTCTTGTCATCATTCAAATTGGTTCCGAAATCCTTCTTTTCGGACAAAGCCTCTCTGGCTACATCTACCAAGGAATCTATTTCAACTTTGATGTCCGTATTATATGACGGTTCCATGGCCGGTTCAAATTCCAAGGCTCCCATACATCGCTTTCCAAGGAAACAGAGTGTTTCAATCGAATTGCCGGAATTCCTACCTGTCAAAGCCAGCCATTGGTCGAACAAGGCTCTACCGTATGTATCTGGAAGAGAATCGGCCAACATACCTGGCAATCCTTTATAGGTGACTTTGTCCAGGTTCCCGAATGAATAGATCCTTCCACTACGAACAGGCATCATTATTGGTGAGGGTTCCAATCCCATACCAATGAAACTCTTGTCATACTCGAACTGGGCTATATCATATCTACTGTCCCAACGGAATGTCCCGACAGGAATGTCGAACATCTTGACTTTTGCTACATCTACCATTCTGATTCAGTTTTAATGTTTGGACGCATTTTTCCACACGCTCTTTTCCGTGTCTTTTTGGCAGCGGAATTGACCAGTTCATAGTATTCGCTTGGCGAAAGCTGCTCTTCATTGACGAGCGGTTGCAGGACATCCAGGAAGCCCAATGTGCGGAGCATCCTGAGCAGCGCATCAAACGATGCTATTTCTCCATTCTCCATTTTTTTGAGGGTGGAGATGGATATGCCTGCTTCTTCGGCCAAATTCATCTGTGTAATGTTCTGCTTTAGCCTTGTTTTCTTGAGCTTTTCACCGATACGTTTCATAATCATCGGGTCTGCCATTGTGTAAATGTCATTCATAAGAGTTGCCGATTAAACTATTACGGTACAAATATAATGATTATGGTTCAAATTAAAGCTATAATATTAATATTTTTCTATGCATGCCGCTGAACTAT
>CAZJFI010000343.1:0-1719 GCA_964545265.1 uncultured Phocaeicola sp. | reverse complement strand
ACATCGACAGGATTCTTGCCATGCCTCACGACACATTGCGACGTGACTTGGAACAGATCATCCTGTTCCATACGGGTGAAACTTGCGATAATATTCCTAAAGATTTATGGGAAGCAGATAATGGTAGTCCTATTACTCACGCATTGTTCCTGTTGGGAGAAGTTGGCGATGAAGATAGCTTGGATGTGGTGCTCGAAACATTGCGTCAATCTTATGAATACAGCGATTTTCATTTTGGAACTCTAATGGAAGAAATTTTTCTGCCTACACTTTACAAATTGGGAAAAGACAGATTGGATAAACTGATGGATTTTGCCAAAGAAGAAGGATTGTATACTTTCAATCACTATGAAATATTTCCACCGGTTACCTACATTGCTTATTTGCACCCTGAACGCAGAGCGGAAATCATTGAATGGTTCCGTGAAATTCTCCGTTTCGCTACGGAAAAATTACCTGAAACCCAATACTTTGATAGTGAATTGGCAGGAATGTTGTTGAATGAGTTGGTGGATTTGAAAGCTGAAGAATTGCTTCCTGAAATCAAGGCGATGTTCGATACCGGACTTGTGAGTTTGGCTGTTTGCGGTGATTATGAAAAGGTGGAAAGGGGTATTCTTTTCAACAAACAATCACATAGGCATGAGTATCAGATGGAAATCCATGCACGGTATGCAGAATTAAGAAAACTCTGGGGAAAGTAAAAATATGAAATATGCAATTGTAGGTACTGGTGCCGTAGGTAGTTTTTATGGCGGGAAGTTGGCACATGCAGGATGTGATGTGCATTTCCTGCTTCATAGCGATTATGAATATGTAAAGAAACATGGGTTGCAAGTGGATTCGTGCGATGGCTCTTTTCATCTTGACCATCCTCAAGTTTATCAAAATACTCAGGATATGCCCCAGGCTGATGTAGTCATTGTAGCACTGAAGACTACCCGTAATCACTTGTTAGGGCAACTTCTGCCTCCTTTACTTCATAAGGAGACTCTTGTGTTGCTCATTCAGAACGGTATAGGTCCTGAGCCCGAACTCCAAAAGCAGTTTCCCGACCTTTATTTAGCCGCAGGATTGGCTTTTATTTGTTCATCGAAAACAGAGCCGGGTAGAGTGGACCATCAGTGTTATGGTAGTATCAACATCGGAAACTATTCGTGTAAAGATCCGAAGATAATGGAACAATTGATGGCCGATTTTAGGAAAGCGGGTGTCAAGGCTGCGGAAGTGGAATATCAGGAAGCGCGTTGGAAAAAAGCCGTTTGGAACATGCCGTTCAATGGTATGACGGTGG
Organism: uncultured Phocaeicola sp.; assembly: GCA_964545265.1. Classification (GTDB taxonomy): domain Bacteria; phylum Bacteroidota; class Bacteroidia; order Bacteroidales; family Bacteroidaceae; genus Phocaeicola. The sequence goes on along the minus strand of CAZJFI010000343.1, from coordinate 425 downwards.
TGATGAATGCCCAAACCAACCAGTTGTTGGCTTGCCCCGCTACCCGCGAACTCATTCATTGCCAGATGATGGAGGTAATTGGAGCAGCACAGGCATTAGGAGTGCAGAATATCGATGCTTCGTTTGCCGATAAGATGATTGATATGACACTTACCATGACCCCTTATTCGCCTTCCATGAAGTTGGATTACGATTTCCATCGTCCGATGGAAATTGAATATCTTTATAGTCATGCCATTGCCGAGGCGCATACGGTGGGTTATTCTATGCCTTGCTTGGAGATGCTCGAAGCGCAACTCAAGTTTTTGGATGTGTCCAAAAACTAAAAGAAAAAACATTGTGACGTTTTCTTTCGAGCATCACGATGTTTTCTTTATAGGAAAACGTCGTTTTATAAATGGCATTAGGGCATGTTTCAGCATGAC
>CAZJFI010000342.1:0-1733 GCA_964545265.1 uncultured Phocaeicola sp. | reverse complement strand
TAGTGAAGTTGGATGCCCGTATCTCGGACGACATGGCTGCTATCATGGACCCGTTTGGTAATGCTACTCATACCGCTCTTTCTTTCCCGCTTTTGGGTGAAGACGTACTTATTACAGGAGCAGGCTTGATTGGAACAATGGCTACTGCCATTGCCCGTTTTGCCGGAGCCAAGAATGTGGTGGTGACCGACCTCAGCGACTATCGTTTGGATATAGCCAAGAAAATGGGTGCAACCATTACTGTCAATGCATCGAAAGGTGAAACGGTTGCCGGTGCCATGGAAAAGTTAGGTATGCGAGGATTCGATGTAGGTTTGGAAATGTCGGGTTCCCCGGTTGCTTTCCGCGATATGGTGGCCAATATGTACAATGGTTCCAAGATAGCTCAGTTGGGCATTCTTCCTCCTACAACTACGGTAGACTGGAGCGAAATTATCTTCAAGGCTCTTACCATCAAGGGTATCTATGGACGTGAAATGTGGGAAACTTGGTATAAGATGCAACAAATGCTTATCTCAGGTTTGGATCTGACTCCGGTTATTACTCATCATTTCCCGATTGCAGAGTTCCAAAAAGGTTTCGATGTAATGGAATCCGGACAATGTGGTAAAGTAATCTTGGATTGGGAATAATTCTCGCCCTCGTGTCATCCTGAGCATCGCGAAGGATCTGTGTACATAAAAATGTTTAAACAATATAAAATCACATAATACTATGTATGGTAAAATGAAGGACTTCCTTTCGCAGGAACTCGAAAATATAAAGGCAGCAGGATTGTATAAGAACGAACGAATCATTACAACTCCTCAGCGCGCTGACATCAAAGTGAATGCTGGTCAACCGGTATTGAACTTCTGTGCCAACAACTATTTGGGTTTGGCAGATAACAAACGATTGATAGAAGCAGCCAAGGCAGCTATGGACAGCCATGGTTATGGTATGTCGTCAGTACGTTTTATTTGCGGAACACAAGATTTGCACAAGCAACTCGAAGCTGCCATTTCTGATTACTTCAAGACAGAAGATACTATTCTTTATGCTGCTTGTTTCGATGCTAATGGTGGTGTATTCGAGCCATTGTTCACTGAAGAAGATGCTATCATCTCTGATGCGTTGAACCACGCTTCTATTATTGATGGTGTACGTCTTTGTAAGGCTAAGCGCTATCGCTATGCCAATGCCGATATGGCAGAATTGGAAAAGTGCTTGCAAGAAGCACAAGCCCAACGTCATCGCATCATTGTTACTGATGGTGTATTCTCAATGGACGGTAACGTAGCTCCTATAGACAAGATTTGTGATTTGGCTGAAAAATACGATGCATTGGTGATGGTCGACGAATCTCACTCTGCTGGTGTGGTAGGTCCCACCGGTCATGGTGTAGCTGAACAATACGATGCTTATGGTCGCATTGATATCTTTACAGGTACTTTAGGTAAGGCATTCGGTGGTGCTATGGGTGGTTTCACCACAGGTAGAAAGGAAATTATTGACATGCTCCGTCAGCGCTCTCGTCCTTACTTGTTCTCAAACTCAGTTGCTCCATCCATTGTAGGTGCCAGCATTGAAATGTTCAAGATATTGAAGGAAAGCAATGCCCTTCACGATAAGTTGATGGAAAATGTAACTTATTTCCGTGATAAGATGCTTGCTGCTGGTTTCGATATCAAACCTACACAAAGTGCTATCTGTGCAGTAATGCTTTACGATGCAAAACTTTCTCAAGACTTTGC
>CAZJFI010000341.1:0-1745 GCA_964545265.1 uncultured Phocaeicola sp. | reverse complement strand
AAGAACTCCGTCTACGAAATGTATGATAAGAAGTAATGGCTATAGCCATCACCAACAGCCAAAGTTAAAAAATATGAACTACCAATACCACATTTTCTCCCCGTATCGTGTTTGCCCGTTGGGTGCACACGTCGATCACCAGCATGGGCTGGTAACAGGTTTCGCATTTGATAAAGGTGTAGACCTCTATTTTACACCTACCGAAGATGGTAGTGTACATCTTCGTAGCCTTGCGTTCGAGGGAGAAGTGGATTTCAACATAACCCGTCCTGCTCAGGTTAAGGAAGGTAACTGGGGCGATTATGCCCGTGGTGCCAAATTCGCCTTGCAGAAACGTTTCGTGCTCACCAAAGGCATTACAGGTGAGATTAAGGGTAGTCTGCCCATTGGTGGACTCTCTTCCAGTGCGGCTGTACTCATTGCCTACGTCATGGCATTTGCCAAGGCCAACAGCATTACCTTGGCACCCATGGAAATTATCAAGATTGCCAGTCAGGCCGAACGTGAATACATTGGTTTGACCAACGGTATCCTCGACCAGGCTTGTATCGCACTCAGTGAAAAGGATGCGTTGTTGTTCCTCGATACTGACACCGAGCAATACCGTATCATCCGCCGTAACCCACGTATGCCCGAATTTGAACTGGCCATTATCTTCTCAGGACTTACCCGTAGCTTGGTGAACAGTGACTATAACTTGCGTGTAGCCGAATGTAAGACCGCTGCCTGGAACATGATGGCGTACACCGGTATGCCCCTCAAGGGATTGGACAAGACTTATTTGCGTGATATTCCGAAAGAAACCTACGACCTCACCAAGGATAAGATGCCGCCACGCTTTGCCCGTCGTGCCGAGCACTTCTACAGTGAGTACAAGCGTGTCCGTAAGGGAGTCACTGCTTGGGAGACCGGTAACCTTGCTCTCTTTGGCCAGTTGAGTTTCGAAAGTTGTCAGAGTAGTATCAAGAACTATGAATGTGGTAGCGAGGAGTTGATTGCCATCTACAACATCATGCGTCAGACCGATGGTATTTATGGTGGCCGTTTCAGTGGAGCCGGCTTCAAAGGGGCTTGCATTGCTTTGGTCGATCCCGCCAAGCGTGAACAAATCCGTGAACAGATTACTACGGAATACCTCCGCATGTTCCCGGAATATACCGAAAGCTTCGAAATCCATTTCTGCAAGACTGACAACGGAGCAAGATTTGTAGAATAAAGTTTCGTGTCATCCGTAGCGAAGGATCTCGGGAAACATCAAAGTATTAAACATAAATCATAAATCAAAAATTGAAAAATATTGTTATAGCAGCCGGTTATGCTACACGATTGGGGAAACTCACCAAGAATTTCCCGAAGCCACTGTTGCAAATCGGACAGAATACCATATTGGGACGCATGATGGACGACATCGACCGCATCCCACAGATTGATGAGCACATCATCATCACCAACCATAAGTTTGCACCCATCTTTGAAGAATGGGCCGGCAAGCAAACTTATACCAAACCCATCACTATTCTTGACGATGGTACAGAAACCAACGAAACCCGCTTAGGTGCTGTTTGCGACCTCCTCATGGCTATCGACCATATTGAGCATCGTCCTAATCCTGTCATCCTGAGCGAAGCGAAGGATCTGAATACACCCACCGACCTTCTCGTCGTGGCCGCCGATAATCTCCTGTTCTTCTCGTTCCAGGAGTTTGTGGATTTTGCTTTGCAGAAGGGAACCAGCTGCATCATGTG
>CAZJFI010000340.1:0-1746 GCA_964545265.1 uncultured Phocaeicola sp. | reverse complement strand
TTTACCGGACAAACAATACGCTTGAGAGTTTGGAAAAATGAGTTTTTTCTCTTGATCATCTACAATAAAAAGAAGCAATGATTATTATTCTATTCTTACCGCCCTTACTGGCAGGCCATCAGCGGGATTCTCTTTCTTACCGTTTCGGAAAAAGTCTTCGGCTTTGATTTTCTCTATCCGCTTTTGTGCCAACTGATAATAGGTTTGTACATCTTTCAGCATCTTTCCATCTTCATCTACGGCCATTTGTTCCTGTTTGGGTACCATCGACATGTATTTTTCATAGTAGTGTACGGCGTTGGCATAATCTTCCTGATGGTCGTATATTTGAGCTATCCGATAGTACACCACCCGATGCTTGTTCCATTTATACAATTCCTTCAACGCATCGATGCGTTTGTATGGTTGGGCGGCATAATCATGGCATTCGGCCAGTCCTTCATAAAGTCGTGCCATCAAGCTATCGGTCGGGATAGCGGTATCGATAGCCTTTTGCATATAATCCACTCCCTCTTGCTTATAGGATGAACGGGCACACGATTTTGCCAAATAATATAGGATATTGATATCCGTCGGGGCCTTTTGATGGGCAAGTTTCAGATTATCATACCCTCCATACGGCCAATTGTTCTGCAAATGGCTTACTCCCAAATAATACAAGGTCGTGAAACTATGGTCGCCCATAGCCTTCAATGCTTCGTATCTGTCTACAGCCAGTTTGTAATCCTTCGACAGACAATAGGCTTTGGCATTCTGACGGTTCACATCCATATTCAAGGTATCGGTCTGCCGATAGGTCTCCGTTACACTGATAGCATCAGTGTATTGCTGGTTGTTGTTGAAGATATTGGCTATGCGGGCTATGGTCTGTGCATCAAGCGAATCACGGCGATAAGCGGCATTGTAACTGGTAAAAGCATACATTACGGCATTGGAATCGACCGGAGCCAAGCCTTCGTATGCTTGTCCCAAATACTTGTATCCTGTGGCCGAAAGACTATCCATAGCCAACCATTCGTGACAAGCGGCCTTTGCCCCTTCGTATTCCTCAGCACCGAGTAAAGTACGGATATATTGCAAACGGAAATATCGGTTGTCCGGCTTCAATTCTGTAGCCTTGCGGTAACAAGCAACCGCTTTCAGTGTTACACCCATCTGCCGGTAACATTCTGCCAACTCAACGATTGCTTTCAGATGGGTACTATCTTCGGGAAGCAAGGAATTCCATTCGCCAATAGTTTCGGGCAAGCGGTTCATGCTTTTTAACGCTTGTGCCCGTAAGGGGGTAAGCAGAGAGTCTCCCGAAGCAGGTGCAATACCATTGATAACCGTTTCGTAATCGTATTGTTCCATTGCTTTTTGAAAATCGGTTAAGCTCTGGGCAGACATTCCTATAGGAAGAATGCACAAACAAAGTGCTACAATAGTTTTCATTACTTTTCTCATCATTTTCATGGTAGTTGCTTGGGAAGGTTTAATGATATTGTTGTGTCATCCTGAACGAAGTGAAGGATCTGAAAACATAAAGTGGATATTTTTAGATGCTTCGCTTTGCTCAGAATGACACATTGATAAAGGTCTTCTTTTTTATACAGCCTTATAGAATTGGTAGTTTATTGCTGATTGGTTTTAGGTTGTTCTTTGTTTAAATTGAACATTACCGGCATGGTGTATTTCACCTTTACAACTTTACCTCTCTGCATACCCGGTTTCCATTTTGGCATGGCGTTGGTTACACGGATGGCT
>CAZJFI010000339.1:0-1763 GCA_964545265.1 uncultured Phocaeicola sp. | reverse complement strand
CCCATATCATCGGATATACTCATTGGCATACGCTCGCGCCCATCCTTATCCTTGATGTTGTTCTTGCGACCTAAAGCCATCAGGCGACCGTCTTTCAGTTGTACCACTCCGGCATGAATACCGGCAATAGTGGTTCCTTTCCCTCCTTGTACATACTCTGAAGGCCGACCGTCCCAAGGGTCTGTCCACGTTTGTCCCTTATCTTTGCTGATATGAATAGCCGTACCTCCCGAAGCCGAAGGGGTGGCATCGCAAGGCTGAATCATCCACCCTTCACGAGTCACGAAGGTGCCGGCAATGACTTGATGGCGCATGGTGTGTTCGGGAGCAATGATACGGGGCTGAGTCCATGTCTGTCCATTGTCAGTACTGGTACGAAGCGTCAGCATCAGATTACGCCAACGTCCGGCTTGTTCCACCCCATTGATATGGTAAAGAGTACCTTCCTTGTCGTGATAAAGGGCGCAACCCGTCAAGTTGCGATCGGGTACATGATAGAAAAGCTTGGCTTCTTCCCATTCGTTGCTACCGGCTTTGAAACGGGAAGTCAGTACAATCATTTCGCGTCCTTTCTCTTCTTTGGTAGAGAACCAAATGGCCAACAAGTCTCCATTTTCGCACCATGTGATGGCCGGTTGGTGGTTATGCGGATAGAAAGGCGTCTTGCTACCTTCCAAAGGTTCCTTGACAAATACTTGAGGGGCATGGAATATCGGTTGGTTTTTCGATACGGTTTCCCATTTCCATGGCTTTTGTTGGATAGATTCAGACACCACTTCTCTTTGCAAAGGAGCGGTAGAAGGGTATTCCGCCTGTACAATTCGGAAACCTATCATCACACTTTTATCGCCCGGCAACATAGCCAACCGGTTGCTACAACGCAGATAGTCGGTAGGAGTATTGTGGCTTCCTCCGCGGGTTACCCTACACATACCCTCGGCATAACCTACTGGATCGGTCTGTTCGCCATCCACATAAGGCCCGTACCAATCCATGCACCATTCCTCTACATTCCCACACATGTCGTACAAACCCCACGGATTGGCAGGTGTTTGTGCTACATTCAGCTTTACGGGTTTCAGTTCGGATACTATTTCCTGATTGCGATGATAGACGGCAGGCAACTTGTCGTCCATGTAGAACTTCCACATCGTACCGGCTCTGCAAGCATATTCCCATTCGGCCTCGGTAGGGAGGCGATAGGTTTTCCCTTCTTTGGCAGATAGCCATCGGCAAAAGGCCATAGCCTCATCGTGACTCACCAATACCACCGGCTCATCATCGTCGGTAGAAAAACCATATTCACCCCGCAATTCCTTGTGCTCGGGACAAAATTCTTCGTATTGCGCATTGGTGATTTCCGTACGGCTCATCATAAAGGGGCGACTGATATGCACCCGATGCATAGGGGCTTCATCATAGTTTTCCTCCAACCCGAGTGAACCCATATAGAAACTTCCCGAAGGGATTTCTACCATCGGGATGGATTGCGCGGAGGCAATGGATGTTATACATACTAACACTAAAAGAGCAAACAGATTTCTCATCATATACAACACGAAATGTAAATAAAACTAATAAGGCTTTTATGCTTTGTAAAACGATGTTTTACGATGAAAAAAACGTCGTTTTCTGATGCGTAACTCGTCGTTCTATTCTTCCTCCCTTTCAAAGGCAATGGCACGATTGATATAATCCAGAAAAGGTTTGGTGGTAGCAAACTTGGAGGCAATGCGCTTGGCCAAGTCCTCTCCTTCCCAAAA
>CAZJFI010000338.1:0-1766 GCA_964545265.1 uncultured Phocaeicola sp. | reverse complement strand
TTCCTGTGTGCTGTAACCGATGAATGACACAACGATAATGTCACCTTGATTTGCAGTCAACTGGAAGTTACCGTCAAAATCGGTGATAGTTCCGTTTGTGGTTCCCTTGACGAGCACATTCGCACCAATGACAGGTTCACCTGTGCCGTCCTTCACAAGTCCTTTGACGGTTATTTGCTGAGCAAATGCGTCAACTGACAAGAACATGCCTACCAATAGTGTAAGCAGGACTTTAAACATAAAGTGTTTTTTCATGTCACTTAAATTAAAATTTATAATAATTAAATTAGTTATTTATCTGTTTAAAATACCTATTGAAAACTTTTTAGAACCTTAAATCAAATCTTTTTACAATCTTTTTATCCCTATTCAAATCTTAACTTATATCTTTTATTTAGTGAGTGTTTTCATTATCTCACCAGCCTTACCTGCTTTATCAAAACCACCCATATCGTATGAAGGCCAACCTAATCCGTCATAGCATGCAGGTTTCCATCCTCCATACACTTGAGGTTCCCAATAAAAAACGCCCTTACAATTTCCATTAGTTTGATTATGCATCAATTCCATGAAATGTTTCAATGTTTCTATTGCCACATCACCTGTCTCAGGCTTTACCCCTACTTCACTAATCATAACGGGTACTCCGTAAGTCTTGGCCCATACATTTACATTGTTCAATGCCAATTCATTCATTTCTTTCCAAGTCTTTTCACGATGTGCTTGCGGATAATGCGACAGAGCAATCATATCTGTCTTTCCTTGATGCTTCTTGAATTCGGCCAACCACCAGGTGTTTGTTTCTGTATCCCATGCGTTGTCAATATGAATCATAACCAGAGCTTCAGGACAAACAGATTTGGCTGCTTCGTATCCGGCATTGCTCAATGCAACATAGTTGGCCCAACCGCCTTCTATATCACCATCCTTGTTATAAAGTTGTCCTACGGGATGAAGCATGCCAGGGCGTGTTTCATTACCAATCTGAATCCATGAGGGAGTTATCCCCTTAGCTCTTAAAGAGGACAAGATTTCTGTGGTATGTTTGGAAATGGCTTCTTTTAAACCTTCTAAATTTAAATTTTTCCAGTCAGAGGGAGTTTCTTGACGACTGGGGTCTGCAAACCAATCGCTGTAATGAAAGTCTATCATGATGTCCATGCCTGCAGCCTTAGCACGCTCAGCATTGGCTACCACACTTTCTTTATCACAACATTTGGCTTGATAGGGGCTTTTGCTGGAATCTACCCATACGCGCAAACGGATGGCATTGATACCTGCCTCTTTTAAAACTTTGTAGCAATCGGCCTCGGAATTGTCGGCCATGAAGAATTTGATTCCGTCGGCTTCCATTTCGGGTAGCCAACTGATATCTGCACCTTTAGCAAAGGCTGTTGGTGATATAACTGATTGATTATCAATGTATTTACTACCCCCCCCTATGCAATTAATAAGGGAGAGAGCAGTAAATGTTACCATCAATAAAAAACAAATCTGTTTTTTCATTGGAATCTTGATCTTATCTTATTTAACTTCTTTAATACTGATAGCAAAACCACCACCACTGGCTGCCTTCAAGTTCAACTTAGTCTTGTTGGTTACCATTTTCTTAGTTATAGTGTATGCTTGTGGATTCTTATCCCAACTGGCATCTTTTGCATCGGCATAAATAGTTGCTTCGTATTTCTTACCCGGTTCCAAGAAATCGAGAGCCAACTTGGTTTCGTGTCCGTTTTCATCGGCTGTACATCCTACATACCAATCGT
>CAZJFI010000337.1:0-1779 GCA_964545265.1 uncultured Phocaeicola sp. | reverse complement strand
TTATACGTTTCCTCAATCTCCTTGTTGCGTTGCTCCAACCGTTTTTCTTTCAGACGAAGCACATACCACAACAAGGCAATGATGACATACGACGCACCGAATGTTACCCACTTTTCGGTGTCACTGATTTCCGTATTCTTCGGAAGGAAATAGACGGCTATACCCGTGGTATAGATTAGCAATGCCAAGGGGAGCCAGGTTGATTTCTTGAATTTTCTCATAAGCGTTTTTGTGTTTCTTTCTTAAGCCAAAGATTAAACCATATCAAGGCTACCAATAAACATGTGCCTCCCAAGCCATACGACACCTCCTGTGGAAGTGACAAACCTTCGGGAGCAATGCAAATATAGGTAGAGCACACCAGGGTCATCATCAAGGCCGGAAGGAGAGTAATGTAATAGTTCTTCTTTTCGCGTACCAGATAAACGGTAATAGCCCATAAAGTAAAGACGGAAAGTGTCTGGTTACACCAGGCAAAATATCTCCAGATAATCTTGAATCCTTCGGCATCGCTCAAGCTATAAACCAACACTCCAATGGTGAGCAGGAAAAGCGGAATACAGATGAGTAGACGTTTACCCATAGGACGTTGGTCGATGTGGAGGAAGTCGGCCGCAATGAGTCGGGCCGAACGAAGGGCTGTATCGCCACTGGTAATCGGAGCCGCTACAATACCCAACAAGGCCAAAATACCTCCGAAAGCACCCAACCATTCGTTGGAGATACGGGTAGCGACCACCGCACCCGAAAAGGCTTTGCCGGTGAGTTGGTCAACGATTCCATTTTCCTGAAAGAAATAGGTAGCAGCTGCTGCCCAAATCAAAGCAACGATTCCCTCGGCCACCATGGCTCCGTAGAAAATGGGGCGACAATACTTTTCGTGAGTCATGCACCGAGCCATAAGGGGCGACTGGGTGGCATGGAAACCACTGATAGCCCCACATGCAATGGAGATGAACATCATCGGGAAAATGGGATTTGCTTCGTACTTTGTACCGAAACCATTCCACATCTCGGGCAAGTCGGGACTTTTCACATAAAGCATCACAAGGATACCCACCGCCATGAAAAGCAAAGCAACCGCAAAAAGCGGATAAATCTTACCGATAATCTTATCGACCGGCATCAGGGTAGCCAAGACATAATATAGGAAAATCACAATAATCCAGAAATAAGCATCCATCCAATCCGGAGTCATGCCGGCAATAAGTTCGGCCGGGCCACTCACAAACACCGCTCCCACCAGAATCATCAGAATCATGGTGAAGACGGTCATTACCTTCTTGGTAGTCAAGCCAAGATACCGGCCAACAATCTCCGGCAAACTTTCACCTCCGTTGCGGATAGAAAGAGCACCCGAAAAGAAATCATGCACCGCTCCGGCAAAGATGGTCCCCAGCACAATCCAAAGATAGGAAGCCGTACCAAACTGTGCTCCCATAATAGCTCCAAAGATAGGACCAAGGCCAGCAATGTTCAAGAACTGAATCATGAAGATTTTCCAAGTGGGCAGAGGGATGTAATCCACTCCGTCGGTCATGGTCAAGGCAGGAGTCTTCCGGTCGTCAGGACCAAATATACGGTTGACGTATGCTCCATAAACGGCATATCCACCGATGAGCAAGAGTAATGCAATAGTAAAGGTAATCATAGTTGCTTCAATTAGTTTCATATTCTCATGTCATTCAGAGCGAAGCGAAGAATCTCGATAACATCCACTTTATGCATCTGAGATTCTTCCTCCCTTCGGTCGTCTGAATGACAAATCTTATTGCAAAA
>CAZJFI010000336.1:0-1786 GCA_964545265.1 uncultured Phocaeicola sp. | reverse complement strand
ATGCTCTCCAAGATGACAACAATGAACTTGAAGAGTTGGACGCTCATTGGGACGAATATTGGGACTGGTCGCCCTTAGCGTATAAGGAGTAAGGAATGAGGGGTGTGGAATGACGCACCCCTATTCTTATGCTTTAAAGGATGCATTGCATCATTTTTACATCGCGGTATTGTGTACCGGTGCGCATCCAGTCCTTCAGGTGGGCGCACTCCTTGAAACCACATCCGGCAAACAGGTTGATGCAAGCCTCGTTGGTTACATCGATGTAGGTATATAGCTGGTGAATGCCCAAATAGTCCGAGCAATAGGTGGATAGTAATTGCAGGGCCCTCTTCCCTATCCCTTGGCCCCGATGGAGTTCGGCCACCACCACTCCAACCTCGGCCCGGTTGTGGAACGGTTCGAAGTTATACAGGTCGATAATGCCCACCACTTGATGGACGGGATTCTCTATCATGAGTCGTAACTGACGGTCGGTGTAGAGGTCGTTCTGATGCTGCTCGATGTATTGCTTCAGGTAGAACTTGGAGTAAGGGCCGGTAGCATTGCTCACCTCCCAGAGCGTAGGGGTGTTCTCGAAGAGGTACATCACCTCCAAATCTTCGGGCTCGGGGGCACGCAAGCGGTATCCGTCTTTTTGAAGCATTTCCATCTTATTTCTCCAGGTCTTCGGGTAAATCGAGCTCGTTCACAATGCGGTTGTATGATGGCACACAGAAAAGTGAAGCTATCAGGGCGATGATGGCGCAATACAATCCGGTGGTGTTCAGCGTGAGGTAATAGAACGAGAGGCTGAGCATGGCGGGAACGAAAAGCAGGCAATAGCGGATGTCGCTCCAGATGCGGTAACTCTTCAATGCATCGGTCAAGGGAAGTTCCTTGATACGCTTAACCAAGTTCAAGCTGAACAGACGCAAGGAGAAAGGAATGAGTCCGATGGTGAGCAGAATGGTGGCACTCTGCAGAATGTATTCCATTTGGACATGACCGGCATAGATGCCTTCGGGCAAGACGCCTGTTTCGTATAAGACAACCAATAGCAAGGGGAAAGCCCACAAGGCTACAAAACTTACGGTTTGTATTTTCAACAGATGTTTGATTTGTTCTTTCATATTCTTTTATATATTTCCGGTGAATAATGTACGGTTTACAATGGAGCGCCCTAAAGTGACTTCGTCGGTATACTCCAGTTCATCGCCGATGGAGATGCCACGGGCAATGACACTCATCTTGATTTCGAAGGGAACCAGCTTGCGGAAGATGTAGAAGTTGGTGGTATCGCCTTCCATGGTGGAGCTGAGGGCCAATATCACTTCTTTTACTCCGCCCGACTTCACTCTTTCTACCAGGCTCTCGATTTGCAAGTCCGACGGGCCGATGCCGTCCATGGGTGAAATGACTCCGCCCAATACATGATACAAGCCCTTGAATTGCTGGGTGGCTTCGACGGCCATTACATCACGAACCGTTTCTACCACACAAATGGTGGAGGCATCGCGGTTGGGGTTGGCACATATCAAACACGTTTCTGTATCGGAAATGTTATGGCACACCTTGCAATATTTCACTTCGCGCTTCAAGGTGAGGATGGAGTGCCCGAATGATTCGACTACGGCATTTTCCTGACGAAGCAGATGAAGCACCAATCGCATGGCGGTTTTCCGTCCGATTCCCGGTAGCTTGGCGAATTCTCCTACTGCTTTCTCGAGCAGCATGGATGGATATTGTTGGCTCATTCTTCGATTCTTCTTTGATTTAACAGTGCAAACATACGCATTTTTAAGGG
>CAZJFI010000335.1:0-1797 GCA_964545265.1 uncultured Phocaeicola sp. | reverse complement strand
GTTATATTAAGATTCTCTATCGTAACTTTTAGCCGAATATAGAACACAATATGAATAAATTGTTAAAAAAGGAAGCAAAATAAAAGATATGTCCGTAAATATTTTACGGACATATCTTTTATTTATATCTTTGTTTCCAATAATAATCAAAAAAACATCATGTTATGTTGACGAAATTTGCAGTAAAGAGTTATCGGAGCTTTCGGAATCGTGTGGAGTGGGATATGTCTCATCCCAGCAATTACTCGTTTAATACCGAAGCGATTAAAGAAGGCATTGTAAAGAATGGCATTATCTATGGTCCCAATGGATCCGGTAAGTCAAACTTTGGATTGGCTATATTTGATATTGCAAACCACCTTTCTCATAAATGGAAAAAACCGGATTATTATTTGAATTACGCATGTGCCGAAAGTCATCAGAAGCCAGTAGAGTTTGAATATAATTTTGTTTTTGATGGCTACACTCTTTTGTATCGTTATTCGAAGGTAGCTAAAGAATTGAAAGGGGAAATCGTTGATGAAGAATTGATACTGGATGGCAATGTGTTGATTTCCAAAAGGGATGGTATCTTGAAGATAGCCGATGAATTTGGACTTACAGAAACAGCCATTAAGAATCTTCTAGACAGTGCTAATAACATTTCGATTGTAAACTATCTGCTTGGTTCTGTACCATTGTCTAAAGACCATGCTTTGTTGAAATTAAGAGACTTCGTAGAAAATATGCTTTTCTTCAGGAGCCTGGATAATCGTGAATTTATCGGACTGAAGGAGGGGGGTAGCAATATTGAGGAGTATATTATAAAAAATAATCTGACTCAGGATTTTGCTATCTATTTAAAGGAAGTGAGTAATCAAGATTACACTTTCGCTACACCATCGCAGGGAGATAATATCTTGTATTGCTTAATGGGTGAAGTAAAAATTCCATTTATGTGGGTAGCTTCAACGGGTACCAGAAATTTGGAATTACAATATTACTGGCTGAAAGAAATGAGTAATGCATCGTTTGTATTCATTGATGAGTTTGATGCGTTTTACCATCATGAGCTTTCATATAAGATTTCCAAACGATTATTTGAAGGAAATAATCAGGTGTTTCTAACGACTCATGATACTTTCTTGCTCACAAATGATTTGTTGCGTCCTGACTGTTTCTTTATTTTAAGAGATAACCAAATAAATGCAATCTGTGACATGACAGATAAGGAACTTCGTTTCGGTCACAATTTGGAGAAACTATATAGAGGTGGTACATTTGGCTTATGATTCTTTTTATCTTTGAAGGTGACGATCGTGAACCTCGCCTTTATAAAACATTGGAGAGGCTTTATTTCCCAAAGAAGAATGATAATATCATTTGTTCGTTTGGAAATAACATCTATGACCTCTATAATGAAATGACAGAGTATGCCGGGGATGGTGATATTGTATCGGTGATGCGTGAACGTCTTGCAGATAGAGGTGATAAAACTTTAGCTAAGATCAGAAGTTCGGAAATATCCGAAATTTTCCTTTTCTTTGATTATGATTTTCAGCATTCACAACTATCTCTTGAAGAGATTAATCGAAGGGTAGAAGAAATGTTGGATTTATTTAATGACGAGACAGGGAACGGTAAACTCTATATCAATTATCCTATGATTGAATCCATACGATATTCCAAGGAGTTGCCCGATGCTGAATATGTGCATTATGTCGTCAGCCGTGATGAATGCAGGGATTTTAAGTATCTTGCTTATCACTTCTCTGCTTATGAAAGCTTGGACTACATTCTTTTCCAAGAAGATGAAAA
>CAZJFI010000334.1:0-1807 GCA_964545265.1 uncultured Phocaeicola sp. | reverse complement strand
ACGCTTTGGTTTGTACGTTTCACGTTGTAAAACGTAATATGCATAGCGTCTTATACCCTTAGTTGTTTGCTTGGATTGCCTTATGGATGCCTGTTTCTACCCTTGTTCTCCCTTGTTCCTGTTTATTTGCTCTTGGCGCATTTCTTCAAGTCTTTCACAATGGTACTTTCCATTACATCACTATAGATTTGAGTGGTGGACAAATCACGATGACCAAGTAGTTTTTGTACAGTCGTGATGCTCGCCCCTTTATATATTAATAAGGTAGCATTGGTATGGCGTGCCGAATGAAATGAAAAATGTTTGTCAACTCCGGCCAATTTCCCGATACGGATCAAACGTTTGTTCAGTGTAGAGTTGGATTCGACGGAAAAGAAAGATGAAAGGCGGTTGCGGTATTTCTTTATCATTTTCCAAGCTTTTCCTTCGAAGAGGAGAGCAATGGGCAGTTTTACTTCAGTGTCGGTCTTTTGTGTGCGGAATACCAACCAAGGAGCGCCTTCAATCTGATGTATGTTATTTTCGCTCAAATGACAGAAGTCAGAGTATCTGATACCTGTATAACAGCAAAACAAGAAAGCATCTAAAGTATGTATCATAATGTCCGACAAATAAGCATGAGAGAGGTTTTCCAACTTTTCTATCTCCTCGGGAAGAAGAAAGGTATGTTTGCTATCCTTGGTTTTGATGTGATATCTGCGGAAAGGATAATTTTCGATTGTAATGTAGCCTTTGTCTATGGCTGCGTTGACAAATGATTTCAGATGCCTCATGTGCTTGGCTACCGTATTGGTATGATTGCCGTTGCAATACAGGTATTCTTCAAATTCATAGATGAATTTTGGGGTAAGGTCCTTGAATGTAATGCCGGATTTGTATCGCATAAGCAAGTCATAGGTAGTCAACCGATTCCTTTGGGTGCTTTCTTTTAAAGTGGAATGTTCCATTTCCTTTTTGACAAATTCCAGGAACGAAGGGCTTGATTGTGTCTTGAATTCATCTTTCAATCGGCTTAGTGTTACTTCCTGCCCGTTTTTCCACAACTCCAATTCTTTGCTTTCAAGCTCGATGATAAAGCTTTGGAGCATTCTGTTCAGTGTTTCAGCATGAGGATGCTTCACTATTTCATGTCTTCGTTCACACCATTGGTTGGGTGTAAGATAGATGTGTGTAGAAAAGTAGATTTTTTTTCTTTCCAAATAGGCTTCAACTTGTAAAAGAGCCGTACCTTGTGCGTTCAGATGTTTCTTTCTGTTGTATACAGAACGATAACTGATTTTTCTCATGTCATTAATGCTTTAGGAGATTATAAAATGATAATTAACACTTATATGTTAAATGGTATTTCATTCTAAAGGTCGGAATGGGAAGATCCTTTTTGTAACGTAGTATAAAAACGGTATATTTATAAAGGGAAAGCTGCATTTTTGTTATAAATAGACATCATTAAGCGTTAAAAACGAGCATTTTCATGTTTTTTTTTAAGATTAGTATCATAAGTTAAAAAAATATTAATACCTTTGCCGTTTGTTAGAGTGAATGAATTTATATTAAATGTAAAGTTAAACTTTAAGAGAGAGAATTTATGAAAAGAAAATTAATGCTGTTGATGACCTGCCTATTTATAGGTATAGGTCTGGTAAACGCGCAGATTTCGAAGGTGACAGGTACTGTTATTTCGGAAGAAGACGGTTTGCCTGTAGTTGGCGCCTCTATCGTCGTAAAGGGTACTACTTTAGGTACTGTTACTGACATGGATGGTAAGTTTACATTAACGAATCTTCCAAGTTCGGCGGAAACTTTGATG
>CAZJFI010000333.1:0-1813 GCA_964545265.1 uncultured Phocaeicola sp. | reverse complement strand
AAAAAACTCCTTGAAATTTTCAAGGAGTTTTTTTATGGATTTAGTTAGGATTTGAATCCTTTTTTAAATCGTTGTGCCCGTTGCCATTTCTCACGGGCAAATGCTTGTAAGTCTACTACGGTATCGCTTTCGTCAACAATCTCTTGACCGATGACGGTTTCGATAATATCTTCCATGGTAACAATACCCAAGAAGCAACCATATTCATTCTGTACCTGGGCTATGTGTTCTTTCTTCTTCAGCATTTCTTCCCAAACATCACTAACCAAAGCATCTTCATTGTAAGCTAAAATAGGGCGACGTACATCCTTTAATTGCTTGTCAAAATGGTCGTCGGCTAATTCTTCGAGCACGGTTTGTTTCAGAACAAAGCCGGTAATGAAGTCTGGATTGTCATCGTAAACAGGAATACGGGAATAGATACGGTGCATTTGGTTGCCGTAGAATTCCTTGAGCTTGGTTTTCTCAGACGCTGTTATGGCTACAGTTCGGGGAGTCATAATCTCATAAAGCGTAATGCTGTTCAGTTTGAACAGGTTTTGAATCATTTGGCTTTCATTACTTTCAAAAACTCCCTCTTGTGTACCCACACTGACCATGGCCGACACTTCTTCACGACTGACAGAAACGGGCTGTTGCTTGGATGCCACCAATTTGGTAATCCATTCGGATAGCCATACCAATGGGTAGCAGATGATAATCATACCGCGGATGATGGGAGCGGTAGACATGGCCAATTGGCGCCAATAATAGGAACCGACTGTCTTTGGAATAATTTCTGATAGAACTAAGATTAGGATTGTTAATACCGCTGAAATCACTCCGAAGTATACTTCACCGAAAACTTTGACAGCTTCGGCACCCACTCCCGCAGAACCTACGGTATGAGCAATGGTATTCAGTGATAGAATGGCCGAAATAGGTTGGTCGATGTCCTGTTTCAGACGTTTCATAAGTGGAGCGTTCTTGGCTCCTTCCTGCTCTTTCATGGTGATAAAAGAGATAGGAGTAGAAAGAAGGACGGCTTCGAGTACCGAACATAAGAATGACACGGAAAGTGCCAATAATAAATAAAATAATACGAGTTCCATAAAATAGATTTAGGCCGATAGACCAATGGTATCGGCATATGAATAATTAATGGTAAAAACTAACAAGATAAGTACAGACTATAAGATAGTCTGAAAGATAGGCTAAATTCGGAATACACAGAACAAAGTCCGTAATGGACAAGTTTCCTGCCGGATGGTATTAATACAATCGGGAAGAGGACGGTCTTGTAAAAGATATAAAATCGGTATACTTAAACTATTTTGTTGGCAAACCATACCCCGTATCCGATTCTTCTGGATGGTTTTGGAACGTTGTAGTGACAGATTGGTGTCATCACTTACGTCTTGAGCATCATCGGCATCTTGAATAGTTTGCTCTGTTATAGTTTGGGTAGATATGTGGAAATGTGTGGAAGTAAGATAATCAAGGATGTCAAGTTGGAGAATAACAGCCAGTAGTACTGCTGTTATTCTCGTCACTATATGATACCTGAAATATTCCATCCTGCATTGATTTGAGGACAAAGGTAAGGGTTATTTAGCTACAATTTATGAATAATGTATTAATTCATATTAAATGGAACGCTTTTTTGATAATAGGACAACAATAATCGTAAGGAAGGAATAGGCTTCTTTACATGCTTCTTGAATCTACTACCGGCTAAAAGAATCAGTACGCCTATGCCGAAGATAAAGGTATAACCATATAATTCACGTAGGGTAGAAACCATGGCTTCGGTACCGATATGTCCTAATTGTTC
>CAZJFI010000332.1:0-1816 GCA_964545265.1 uncultured Phocaeicola sp. | reverse complement strand
TACCTACTTGGGGTACCCAAATTACGACTCCGGTAGTAAAGGAAAAGTTTGCCAAAGTGCATCTGGAAACTAAATGGGAAATGCCTGTTGGCAAGAAGATAACCGACTATCGCATTGTTACCGAAATCTTGAATCCTGAAGGTAAGATGGTGTCTTCTGACGAACGTCCGGGGGATGTACTTGAAGAAGGTATGTTTGTACAGGACTTTGTTGTTCATACTCCGGCTTTATGGTCACCGGAAAGTCCGCTTCTTTATAAAGCTGTATCTAAAATATATGAAGGTAATGAGCTTTTGGATGAATACACCACTCGTTTTGGTATCCGCACCATCGAGATTGTTCCTGATAAAGGGTTCTTCTTGAACGGTAAGTTGACCAAATTCCAAGGTGTATGTAATCATCATGATTTGGGCCCGCTTGGTGCTGCGGTGAACGATGCGGCTATCCGTCGCCAAATCCGTATCATGAAGGATATGGGAGCCAATGCCATCCGTACTTCGCACAATATGCCTGCTCCGGAATTGGTGGCTGCTTGTGACGAAATGGGGATGATGCTGATGTTGGAATCGTTCGACGAATGGAAAAGACCGAAGGTGAAGAACGGCTATAACAAAGAGTTTGATGAATGGGTAGAAAAGGATTTGATGAATCTGTTGCATCAGTTCCGCAACAATCCGAGTGTGGTGATGTGGTGTATCGGTAATGAAGTGCCCGACCAATGGAAGGGTGTCACTTTAGCACGTATGATGCAGGATATCTGCCATCGCGAAGACCCTACCCGTCCGGTTACCCAAGGTATGGACAAGGTAGCTATGGTTATCAAGAACAACGTAGCAGCAACTATGGATGTGGCCGGCTTTAACTATCGTTCTCATCTTTATCAGGATGCTTACGATGTATTGCCGCAACAAATAGTATTGGGAAGTGAAACGGCTTCTACCGTAAGTTCTCGTGGTGTTTACAAGTTCCCGGTAGAGCGTAAGGCTATGGCCATGTATGATGATCATCAGTCTTCTTCTTATGATTTGGAATATTGTGATTGGTCGAACTTGCCGGAAGATGATTGGTTGTGGCATGATGACAAGCCTTGGAGCATTGGTGAATTTGTTTGGACAGGTTTTGATTATTTGGGAGAACCTACGCCTTATTATTCCAATTGGCCCAGTCATTCCTCGTTGTTTGGTATCGTAGATTTGGCTGGTCTCCCTAAAGACCGCTTCTATTTATATCGTAGTCATTGGAACAAGAATGATGAAACACTTCACATTTTGCCACATTGGACATGGCCGGGACGCGAAGGACAGGTCACTCCGGTGTTTGTTTACACCAATTATCCGTCGGCTGAGCTGTTTATCAATGGCAAGAGCCAAGGCAAACGTACCAAGGATATGAGTGTAACCATCGAAAATAGCAAGGATAGTATTTCGTTGGCGCAACTCAAACGCCAGCAACGTTACCGCTTGATGTGGATGGATACCCAATACGAACCGGGTACCGTCAAGGTGGTGGCTTATAATGAAAAGGGTGAGGCTGTAGCCGAAAAGGAAATCTGTACCGCAGGTAAACCTCATCATATTGAACTGGTGGCCGACCGCAAGCAGATTGCGGCCGATGGTAGAGACCTTTCGTTCATTACCGTCAAGGTAGTGGACAAGGATGGAAATCTATGTCCTGATGCTCAGCATTCCATTAAGTTCCGTGTAAAGGGAGCCGGCTTCTATCGTGCCGGTGCAAATGGCGACCCCGTCTCACTTGAACTTTTCCATCATCCGCAGATGAAAGTGTTCAATGGTATGATGACGGCTATTGTTCAGAA
>CAZJFI010000331.1:0-1816 GCA_964545265.1 uncultured Phocaeicola sp. | reverse complement strand
TTTTTTCGGCCTTTTCTTGTTATGGCGAATACAATCCATCGGATTATTTGTATCTGCTCGATTACATCAACAAACTCAATTTGTTGGCTATGAAGATTTTGTATTCTTCCTTTTTTTCATCGGGAAGGAAAGAAAGCTCGATAAACTTAAACCATTTGTCTTGCGCCTTGTGAAATTTGTTGAAAATATTCGCAATAATTTTCTCCTCCAATCCCGACGCCTGCATCGAACTAACGAAATCAGTCTTTTTCAACTTACGTTTCTTGCCGTTGAGTGTTAGCGCCAATTCTTCTTTATCTTCGGGCATAACCAATGCCGTAGAAAGCATATCGTATGCAGGAGTAAGTTCGTATTTATCCGGCTCCCTGCTATATAGCGAGAAGTTTTTGAGGTGCATATCGGCATTGCCCGTTATCCATGAAAAGACCACTTGTTCCCAATAGTTTACCATATCCAGTTTGGGAACCGACGAAAAACGTTGTATTGTCTTGGCTATCTGTTCATACGAGCCTTTATACTTATGTTCGGTGAGCCGTTCGGTCAGTTGGCACATGTCCTCCATAGGCAACTTTCCACCTTTCTCCGTACGGTCTATGCGACGGGTGATATAACAAAGTTCGTCATCGGCAAAGCGAATCAGGCTATGCGGAACAACTTTTATCTTCGCCAATTCGGCAAGGTGCATGGTCAAATCCTCCACTTCGGGCAAATGGGCGAAACGATCCGTTTGTGGTTTCAGAATGTATCTTCCCCATAAACCAACAATAGTGAAACGTTCCGCCTCGTCACGGCCTCCTTTATTTATATCCAACGAAAGTTTGGCCTGTACCCCCGTCAGTGTTGTCTGGCTTCGTATGACCTGTGTGGCGAGGTCGGTCAGATTCTCTCTCGTGTAAGGTAGTTCGGGAACTTGCTTTGTGCCGAATATCTTTTGGGAGCAGGCCTTATGAAAATCTTTCTCGCCCTCATTCAATTCCTTGTAACAATATAGACACTTTGTCATCGTTTACTCCTCCTCTGTGGTTATAGGTTCAACGCCAACGGCACCGATACAATCTTTACAACATGCCAAAAGCAACGACATGCGGTCGCGTGTATCAATCTTCCAATTCTTCTCAGCAATATCAAGCAGCCAGCCTTCGGGTATCAGGCCGTCAAAGAATGGAAACAAAACCTTGTCCCGATAAGGCTTGTCGCTCAACGGCAAAGTCAAGCTGACGGCTTCTGCTTCGGCGGAAGCCAAATACCCGGTATCATAGGTAAAAGTATAGCCGTTTTCATCCTCGACCAATATACCGGCCTTTATATCACGTAGAAATACAACCGCCCGTTTCATCATTCATTGGTTTTAGTCATTGGTACGACGCCCACTTCGCTACCAAACAGGTTGAGGATTTGATTCACCTTGTCGAGGCGCAAAGTCTGTTTGCCTTGCTCCAATTCACGGACGAAGCGCAGCCCTACACCCGATTTCTCAGAAAGATCAACCTGCGTAAGGTCGTATTGCTTTCGCATGGCTTTTACGTATTTGGATAATGTTGCCTGTTCCATAATTATACCCTTTTGGGTGCAAATATAATGAATAAAATTTGTTTTGCACCCTTTCGGGTATATTTTTATTTATCTGTCATACTATTACACCCTTTCGGGTATATAAATTTAGGGACAATATTCTTTTTCTAAAATCTCCTTCATTTTGATGGTGAAACCTGTGAAACTTGGTGAAAGCACTCATGTTTCACCCAAACTCGTTATGCCATAGTGAGTTAAGGGGCGGTGAAACTTGTGAAGGCACTTTTCAAACCTTTTTATTTTT
>CAZJFI010000330.1:0-1824 GCA_964545265.1 uncultured Phocaeicola sp. | reverse complement strand
CAATTTCTGGTATAATTGATAGCATATAAAAATCATCCTGAACGAAGGGAAAAATCTGTTGACATCTGAAGATGTAACCGGATTCTTCGCTTGGCTCAGGATGACAAGTTGGATGGTAATATTACAAATCGAAACCGATGTCCGAGCGGAAATATTTCTTTTCGAAATCAATCTTCTTGGCATTGGCAAAGGATTGGGCAAGAGCTTCTTCCTTATTGGCTCCATAAGAGCTCACGGCAATGACACGACCGCCATTGGTCACTACCTGACCGTCTTTCAAAGCAGTGCCGGCATGGAACACAATGCTGTTTTCGATGGTATCCAAACCGCTGATGGCATAGCCCTTGTCGTAATGTTCGGGATAACCGCCCGATACGAGCATCACACATACGGCCGAGCGTTCGTCAATCTCCAAAGTCTTTTCATTCAAGTTGCCGGCGGCTACTCCTTCGAAGAGTTCCACCAGGTCGCTCTTGATACGGAGCATCACGCTTTCTGTTTCGGGGTCGCCCATGCGGACATTGTATTCAATGACCATCGGTTCGCCCTTTACATTGATCAAACCGAAGAAGATAAAGCCCTTGTAGTCGATGTTTTCTGATGCCAGACCTTCTACGGTAGGACGGATGATGCGGTCTTCTACCTTCTGCATCCATTCTTTGGTGGCAAACGGAACGGGCGATACACTACCCATACCACCGGTGTTCAAGCCCTTGTCGCCTTCGCCGATGCGTTTGTAGTCCTTGGCTTCGGGCAGAATCTTGTAGTTTTTCCCGTCGGTAAGCACGAATACGGAACATTCAATGCCGCTCAGGAATTCTTCAATTACTACAGTGGCCGATGCATTTCCGAACATGCCGCCCAACATTTCTTTCAGTTCCTTCTTGGCTTCTTCCAATGTGGGGAGAATCAATACACCCTTGCCGGCACAAAGTCCGTCGGCCTTCAATACATAAGGTGCTTCGAGGGTTTCGAGGAAGGCAAGTCCTTCTTCCAGATTATCGGCGGTTATGCTCTTGTAGGCTGCAGTGGGGATGTGGTGGCGTTGCATGAATCCCTTGGCAAACTCCTTGCTACCTTCGAGTACGGCACCTGCCTTGGAGGGGCCGATAACGGGGATGCTCTTCAGAGCCTCATCGTTCTTGAAGTAGTCGTACACTCCCTTCACCAACGGGTCTTCGGGACCTACTACCACCATGTTGACTTGATTTTCTACGACAAAAGCCTTGATGGCTTCAAAATCGTCGGCCTTGATGGCTACGTTTTCGCCTGCATTGCCAGTACCGGCATTACCCGGAGCAATGTATAACTTTTCGATTTTTGGACTTTGGGCAATCTTCCATGCCAAGGCGTGTTCACGTCCGCCAGAGCCTAATAGTAATATTTTCATTGATGATATGTTTTTTTCACCACAGATTACACAGATTATATTTCTTATAAAAAAGAATCTGTGTTCATCTGTGTAATCTGTGGTGAGCCATTATTATTTCAAGTAATCTTCAAAATAGCGGGTGATGCGGGTGTACAAGTGTACACGGTCGCGACCGAACATGTTGTGTCCGTCTCCCGGATAGATAAAGTAATCGGGTTGTGTACCGGCATCGATACAAGCACGAAGGAAACTGATGCTATGCTGGGGTACACATACGGGGTCGTTTGCACCGATGATGATTTGCAGGCGTCCCTTCAAGTCACCGGCCCGTTGGGTAAGGTCGGCTTTCTTATATCCCTCAGGGTTGCTTTCCGGAGTATCCATATAGCGTTCGCCATACATCACTTCGTACATCTTCCAGTCGATGACCGGACCTCCGGCTACACCTACCT
>CAZJFI010000329.1:0-1835 GCA_964545265.1 uncultured Phocaeicola sp. | reverse complement strand
GTCTTTACACCCGGTAGTGTCTGTATCATTTTCAGCACATCCACTTCCCCCATAGCGGTAGGGATGTTCTTCAATAGCTTGGGTTGGAACTTCTCCATACCCAATTGCAGGCCCTTTACATTTTCCACTCGTCCCGAAGTTACCACCACTTCGTCCAACAAGTGGTCTTCTTCTTCCAGAATGATGTGGGTGGTTCCGTCGGCATAAAGCATGTATTGGCGTTGGGTATCCTTGATGTTGATACCACTTATTTCCAGTACGTTGTGACCGGCCGGTAAGGTGAGTGTAAAGTGTCCGTTTACATCGGTTACGGCCGCTGTCCATGGTTTCCGCTGGATAACGTTGACTCCCATCATAGGTTGTCCCGTCTTGAAGTCGATGATTTCACCGGTCAGGGTGATTTGTTTATGGGTAGAAGGCTTGTATTTGTCACCGATATCGTATACCATGTTTTCGGAGGTGGCCCGTACGGCAGTCAATACAGCCCGACTGCTCTCGGCACCTGCTTGTCCGTTTTTCTGCCAGAACCGGGGAAGTGAAGTTTCCAAAGGAGCGGCCGGCAGCACAAAGATATAGTCTTGATAGACGGTTACCTGATAGATGGTTCCGTTCAGTGCTCTTTGCAAATGTTCTACACCGGGTTTCAGTGTTCCCGTTTTCTTGACTAAGAAAGGTTGGTCAATGGTAGTAAAGATGCGGCACGAAGTATTTTTTTCCACCGCCTCTATCAGCGAGATGATGGAAATACTGTCGGATGCAGTCTGTGCGGCCACTTTGCCACAAAGCATCAGGAATCCCGCAAAGAGCAGGCAGGTCAGTCGGTTACTTTTCATGACGGTCGGCTTTTATCAGGGTTTCGGTATAGCGTGCCAAAGCGATGAATGCTTCTCTTTTGTGTTCCGAGAAGTCCAATTGGTTTTCTTTGGCATACTTTTTCAGTTGTTTCTTATAAGTGGGAAAGCACTTGATGAAGGAATTGCGCTTGTTTACCTCGTGCGATATTCCGTTTATGGTCAGTGTAAATTGTTCTTTGGTCACAAATGTACGGAAACTGGCATTGTCCCTGATTTCTTCCACTCCTGCTGTGCATTTCAGTTGTGAAGTCAGTGTCAGATAAGGCGTTTCGTGCAGCATCAGCAAATAGTCACCCTGATTGTTGGGCACAAAACGAATTCCATTCAGTATAAAATAATCTATCTTGAGTGGGTTCACCACCACATTCACTTGGCTTTGAGGTGAAACAATGTTCAAATCTTTCCGGAAGGGGTCATAACGCAGGAGTACGTTGGTATATACCCGTCCTTCGAACGACAGGGTTCCGGTGCGGTACTCATCCGTTTCCCAATAAGGGAGGTCGGCATATTTCTGCTGAATATAGATGTAAGAAACTTTACCAGTATAGATGGCACTATGGTCTCCGGCTGCCTTACGGAAGTCTTCAAAGACTTTTTCCGTAGACTGGGCCGAAAGGGAAAGTCCCCAAAGTGCTGCCAAGATGTATAGAATGTGTCTTTTCATGGTTAAATCAATTTGATTTACAAAAATAGGTATTATTTGTAAGAATCAAATACAAATAGCACATTAATTCTATTTTCCTTCCGGATAATTGGCAATGACTTCGTCCAAATAGTTGCAACGATTACTTAACCAGTCTCTCATGCGGCCTATTTCGGTAGCGTAATGCTTGTCGATGGGCCAACGGGTGGCATCTCGCTTCATCGCTTCGGAAGCTCCTTCGGCATAACAGGCGGTTGTTTCCCAGAACTCGGTCATTACAAGTTCGCGTACTTCTTTCCAACGGGCCTTGTATTCGCTGACAAACTGCTTGTTGTTGA
>CAZJFI010000328.1:0-1841 GCA_964545265.1 uncultured Phocaeicola sp. | reverse complement strand
CGTTACTATCTTCTTTTTACAGTCTTAACTTATAAAGTTGGAGCATTTATGGCATCGGCCGCTACCTATCATCGGCCTGTTACCGTCAAGATTGTCTCTTATTATGCAAGGGGTTATACATACAAGCTTGAACTTCGTCTCATACTTCATCTTCCTCATTCGGTGACCTCCCTATGACCACATTTAGGACATTCATAGTAGAACATTCCAAATTCATCGCAGTAATACAGTTCCATGTATTCACCGCAATTTGGGCATTTAAACGGTTTTCTTGCTCTAAAGACTGAATAGATTATCAGTAGAATGAGAATCACAAAAATGCCTAATGTTATATTTCCCATATCAATTCCTATTTTTTAAGTTGGACTTCTTTTTCTATTGCAAAGTGGAGCATTGCCAATGCGTTCCATGCGGCATGTGCAAGATGAAACAATCCGCTTTCTTGGTCTCTCATTTCTCCTCTTTCAAAGGCTTCAACGTGTCGGAAGAATGCTGCCTTGTAACGGTTGTAACCGTCCTCCAATTCTTGCCATGAATTAGGACTGTATTTCTTCGCACCGAAGTGAAAGACCTTCACCACTTCTTTGACAAGCGAAAGTGGTAGCAAGTCCCACCTTAGCTTGTCTTCCACAATGTCGTTCTTATTGCTTTCCATGTTCACTTTCACTTTAATTTCAACAATCTCAAATCCTTGTCGTATGCCTTCTTAGGAATACGAGCATCTTTGTGGTATCTCTTAAATTTTACTTTCATTTTCTAAGTCCTCTATATATTTATATGATTCATTTATAATCAAGCTCTTGTCCAAATTGTTATTGAACTTTCCCAACAGCCAATCAACAGCTTCCCAAAAAGCGTTTGCTTTTTCTTGTTCGGTATTATTTTTATTTATAATCTCAAACAAGGCATTCTGCATAACTTGCTCATTGTTTGCATCTATAGACATTATACTCTCCAACTTATCATCGAAAAAGTTCAATTCCAATCTATCAGCTATATTCTTAGCCGTAACCAGTATGGTATAACCCCAATCTAAAATGCTTGAATCTATTTTCATGGCATCTAAATTTTTGCGAATATCATCGAATACACTATTATCTCCAGCCTTGGCACGCAACTTCAACTGTTCAGCAGGTTGTAGGATAACTTTAGATGCACACTCACGCAAGGCTTTTGTTTCCCTCTTTTGCCTTGTGGTAAGTTCTGAATCTTTAAGGAATGTCGTAATTTCAACGACAAAAGAACTGTCTTCACGTATATGACCTCTCCCTATTGATGCAGGTAGACGAACATCGACTTCATGTTTAGCATGAGTACCTTCTCCACGATACGAAACGACCATACCTGCCATATATTCCACGAATCTCTTAACCATATCTCGGCTTCTGACCTTTATGTTAAGCCTACTGCACATCCGCATAAAGAAATGCGAAGTGAAAATTAGACACGCATTTGCATCTTCGCTACCACATTGGGTAGGGACAAAAGCACCGACAGAGCCGTATGTTTCATAGTAACAAAAACCTAATGGCGTGGTGTAGAAGTGGTCTTTATATCGCCGTGACGATACATACATCAGCCACCTGTTCCCTTTTGGGGATATATACTCAACAGGTTCACTAACCGCAAGTTCTTTACCTTCTTTGATACATTGTAGACAAAGATTGTCTCCAAGTTCTTTCTGCTTCTTCAGCCCTCCAAGTTGTTTTGTCAGCCAATAATCTGCTTTCTTGTAATCGGATAAAAGTTCTTCCAATAGTTCTTTACTCGGTGTACTTAGATTTATCATATCAATTCAATTCATTAACGGGGTCAATTTCTGTTTCCACATTAGTTGGGAA
>CAZJFI010000327.1:0-1860 GCA_964545265.1 uncultured Phocaeicola sp. | reverse complement strand
CCCACATCTCGGGTTGTTTCTCGGGGGCGAAGGCATCAAAATAAATGATGTCGTACTTCCCTTTGAAGGGATAGATGGTGAAATCACCTTCAATCTTGTGGAGGGTAAACCAAGGGGATAGCACAACATCCGTTTCCCAAGGTGCCTGATGGATGGCATAATAATCCTCTTCGTGTCCTTGACCGGTGACAGACGGATAATCCAATTTACGCAAAGTTTCTTCGTTCAAAGGATAGCGTTCTATACCTGTATAATGTATTTTCCGTCCGCTTTCTTCGGAAGCAAGGAAGGTCAGGAAACAGTTCAGTCCTGTACCTAACC
Source organism: uncultured Phocaeicola sp. (assembly GCA_964545265.1). GTDB lineage: Bacteria > Bacteroidota > Bacteroidia > Bacteroidales > Bacteroidaceae > Phocaeicola. Next base: position 1,539 of record CAZJFI010000327.1, on the reverse strand, counting down.
CTATTTCCAATATTCGAGGTTCGGTTACAGCCGAATGTCTCAGCCCCATATCAATAAAGATATGTTGCGATTCGGTGAGTGCCCCCTTTACCGAATGATAATGCTCATCCAGTTCGGGCACATAGAGCGTATAACTTCCGTCGGCAGTCTTTTCTAATTCCATACTTTCAAAATAATGAGGTTATACCTAATGCAGTGAGTGTAATGACTATGTATCGGAAAGATTTTCCCAAGAACATGGCTATGGCGGTTATCCAGGCATTGGCCCGCATCAGTCCCAATACCACACCAATGGCTTCTCCTAAAAAGGGGATGAACATGAAGAAAGCCATCCAAGCCCCTCTGCCTTTAACAAAGCGTTCGGCCCTTTCTAATTTCTTCTTGTTCACTCCGAAGTATTTTTCAATCCAAAGCATGTTGCCTAAAGAGCCTAACCAATAGCACGTCATTCCGCCTATCATATTACCGGCAGTAGCGGCCAGTACACATCCCACAGGGTTCAGCCCCATGCTGACAAGGGCTACCAACACAGCTTCCGAGCTGAAAGGCACTACCGTTCCGGCTATCAGTGCCGAAAGGAACATACCTACATATCCCCAGTCTATCAGAAATTGAAGAATTGCATCCATAAGTTATAACCTGTTAGGAAAATACTACCTACAAAAGTAACAATGAAAAAGATGCCCGAGAAGCGGTTTCGTGTTAAAGTAAACAAATGAGCCGCTAAAAAAGAAGTACAGATAAGTTGTACGGGCAAAAGGGGATGCAGGTGCTGCGGTTGTAATAGGGTTATGAGGGTGGCCCAGCATCCGGCTACGATAAGAAAAGTCATATAGATGCGGGTGCGTGTCTTGTCCTGATAGGATACTTGGAAATAGTGGATACCGGTGATGATGAAAAGGAGGCTGACAAATCCCCAGGATATCCATTTGTAGAGCGGAATAAGGCTATATTCAATGGCTTGGAAATGGAACAGTTCCTGTAATGGAGCAAGGACCAATGGTATATCGTCGTTCCAATAGGCATAGCCGAACAGCAACCAGTAAGGTGTTGCGATTCCCAATAATCCGGCGAAAAAACTCTTTAGACTGAGCGAGCGGAAATTGAAGGTGCTGAACAGGAAAAGTGGAGCGAAAAACAGCAGTTGTGGAAAAGCCAGACTTCCCAAAGATAGGAAAAAGAAAGCATGGAAAATGTTTGCCGAGGCGTAAGGCGACTCATAACTCCTGTAGAGATGAACCACCGCCAGCAAAAAGGCGAGGGGAGTGAAACAATTCCATTCAAACGTATGGAGGAACATCAATGCTGAGAACAAGCACCAATAGATGCTTACCGGCAAAGAGGTTCGTGTACGAATCAAAGAAAAAGCTGTATTGGTTTCAATCATCATGTAACCGGTAAGTACCATTATTCCCAAAGTGCCCAAGTCTTTCCATGAATCGAGGCTCATCACCCATATCATCAGACAAAACAAGATAGCAACAGGAAGGGTCATCCTTCCCGTTGCTACATTTATCTGGAATCTGTTTTCTCTCATTT
>CAZJFI010000326.1:0-1872 GCA_964545265.1 uncultured Phocaeicola sp. | reverse complement strand
ACTCATATCGTCGGAACCGGAATCCGGTATTCTATCCATTGAACTACGGGTGCATCGTTTAAAGTGCCGCAAAAATACAAATAATCTTTGTTCCTACCTAACAAAAAGAAAGAAATCTCATCGAATAATTATTTTGTATAGCAAATCAGAAAACATTTTATCATTTTGATAATAATTTTGGCGAAATGATTAGCAATATCACAAATAATATCTATATTTGCAACGCAAATTAAATTTTTCAGAAGAAATAAAAAAATGAGTTATCTAATAAAGCCCGCTAATTATACCCCCCTACTCGATTTAAAGCAAACCGAAGTAGGCATTAAACAAATCAAGGAATTCTTCCAACAGAACTTGTCGTCAGAATTGCGCCTACGCCGTGTTACAGCCCCTCTTTTTGTATTGAAGGGAATGGGTATCAACGATGATTTGAATGGTGTGGAAAGAGCTGTGTCATTTCCCATCAAGGATTTGGGCGATTCTCAAGCCGAAGTGGTACATTCCTTGGCTAAATGGAAAAGACTGACTTTAGCTGAATATAATATAGGTCCCGGATATGGTATCTATACCGATATGAATGCTATCCGTGCCGATGAAGAATTAGGCAACCTGCATTCCCTATATGTTGACCAATGGGACTGGGAACGCTCCATCACTCCCGAACAACGGACCATTGCATTCTTGAAGCAAATCGTTACCCGCATCTACTCGGCCATGCGCCGTACCGAATATATGATTTGTGAAATGTATCCGCAAATCAAATCGTTCTTAGCTCACGACATCCATTTTATCCACTCAGAAGAGTTGTTACAAAGATATCCTGATTTGACTCCCAAGGAACGCGAACATGCCATTACTAAAGAATATGGTGCGGTATTCATTATCGGTATCGGTTGTCAATTGAGTAACGGAGAAAAGCATGACAATCGTGCTCCTGACTATGACGATTATTCAACAATAGATTCGGAAACAGGTCTGCCCGGCTTGAATGGTGATTTACTTATTTGGGACGAAGTATTAGGACGCTCCATTGAACTCTCGTCTATGGGTATCCGCGTAGACAAGGAAGCTCTGCTCCGCCAACTTGCATTGAGCGGTCAGGAAGAGCGCAAGGAACTATATTTCCACAAACGCCTGCTTGATGGTACCCTTCCTCTAAGTATTGGAGGTGGTATCGGCCAGTCAAGACTCTGTATGCTCTATTTGCAAAAAGCACACATTGGCGAAATACAAGCAAGCATTTGGCCCGAAGAAATGCGAAAGGAATGTGCAGCTATAGGTATGCCACTTATCTAACAACAATTCTTTTATGAATGTACAGATAGAAGAAAGCTGGAAGCAACAGTTGGCTCCCGAATTCGAAAAAGACTACTTTGTGCGATTGACCGATTTTGTACGCAACGAATACAAGTCCACCACCATTTACCCTCCCGGTAGACTGATATTCAATGCCTTCAACCTCTGTCCCTTCGACAAGGTAAAAGTAGTCATTATCGGACAAGACCCTTATCATGGTCCCAATCAGGCCCATGGACTTTGCTTTTCGGTAAACGACGGTATAGACTTCCCTCCTTCTTTACGTAACATATTCAAAGAAATACAAAGCGATTTAGGTACCCCCGTCCCCAATAGCGGGAACCTCACCCGTTGGGCTAATCAAGGTGTATTGTTGCTTAATGCCACGCTTACAGTACGCGCCCATCAGGCGGGTTCCCATCAACGTCAAGGATGGGAAGAATTTACCGATGCAGCCATCCGTGCATTGGCCGACAAACGGGAACATCTGGTCTTTATCCTATGGGGAAGTTACGCTCAAAAGAAAGGAGCTTTTATAGACCGTAACAAGCATCTGGTACTTGCTTCTGCCCATCC
>CAZJFI010000325.1:0-1875 GCA_964545265.1 uncultured Phocaeicola sp. | reverse complement strand
CCATAATGTTTGACCATTATACAGAAGCGTTCCTTAAGGGACGCTTTATGGTTTTTAGTGGTCATTCCTTCATTCAAATAATCGATGAGGGTTTGATGGGTGTTGTGTAATTGGGTGGATTGTTTCATGATACGAATACACCAGTCAAAATCAGCCGAGAAGCGGTATGACAAATCATAGCTTTCCTTTATGGCCAGTTCCCTCTTGGTAAAGAATGCCTGATGGCATACCAACATTCCTTTTTTGAAGCTTTTCCAGTTTAGCTTTTCTGGAGTTGCCAATCGCCTCATCCGTAGGAAGTTCCCTTTCTCGTCTACAATAGCGGTTTCACCGTAGATAACATCGGGCAGTTCATTTTGCCCTTTCAACGAATGAACCATCTGTTGTAAGGTGCTTTCTTCGTGTAGTTTGTCACCTGCATTCAAGAAGCATACATAATCGCCGGTAGCCATTCGGATACCTTTATTCATAGCATCGTATAACCCTTTGTCGGGCTCGCTGACTATTTGATGGATGCGTTCTTTGTATTTCTCAGCAATCTGCAAAGTATTGTCCTTGGAAGCCCCGTCCACAATCAGATACTCTACGTTCTGATAGGTTTGCGACGCAACACTCCGTATCGTATCTTCCAATACCTTTCCTGCGTTATAGGTAACGGTGATAATGGAAAACTTAGGGCTCAGATGAACGGAATTATGCATGATTGCCGGTCTTTTTATTATAGATGTCGATGTATCTTTTGGCTACAGCTCCCTCAGAGTAGCAAGCCACTACTTTCCGATAGGCTTCTTCGCTTAAGGTATTATAATCTCCTTCGGTCAGTGCCCAATGAATACCGTTGGCAAAATCTTCCGCCGACTTATATTCGGCCACATATCCGTTGTGCAGATGGTCAATCATTTCGGGTATACCACCTATGTGGAAACCTACACAAGGTGTGCCACAAGCCATTGCCTCCATAATGGTGTTGGGGAGATTATCCTGTAAAGAAGGCGTAACATACAAATCTACAGCATTATAAATATCCACCAGATCTTTTTCGCTGCTAACGTAATTCATGGAATAGATAGGGAAGGGGAATAAAGTAGCATGTTGTTCAGCCTCTTTTCCCATGACTACTACACCTAAATCCTTACTGAGTTCAGGGTATTTGGTCGATAAAATCTTGCATGCTTCTACCAAATAGTCAATACCTTTTCGTTTGTCGCTGATTTTTACAGAACCGAATAACAATAGTTTTTTATCAAGGGGCAAATGGCATTTTTCTCTGGCATTGTTTTTCTCCCTTGGTTTGAACAGATTGGTATTGATGGCATTGGGTATATTAGTGATAGTCTTTCCTGATGTTAATGCGCCTTTTTTAGCCATATTCTCCAACCATTGGCTACAAGCCACAAAAGTGATGTTGGCTTCTTTGTAGATCTTTTCTTTTTTCATGTAAGTCTGAAAAGCAAGATCTTTCATGCTGCCTTTATATAGTGTAGGGCAATGATTGCATTGGGAGGTATATTTATCACAATCTCCGGCATAGTGGCAGATTCCGGTAAATGGCCACATATCGTGCATGGTCCAAACAATGGGTTTACCCGTTAAAATTATCTTGTGGATATCGTTCAATGACAACATACCTTGGTTAATCCAATGCAGATGAATAACATCGGCTTGCTTAAATTCCGGTAGGTTAGTAATGTCTGTACCTGTATTGGCAATATCTACCGCAAACAAATTATGTTTCTTGAAATGGTTTTCTTTCCAGATAATGATTCGTTCCCAAATGAATTGCCATACTTTCCACCACGATTTCTTTAGCTCTACTACACTAATTTGGTCCGACCGTTTGTCGCGCACCAACATTTTCGCCTTAATTCCGTTGTT
>CAZJFI010000324.1:0-1881 GCA_964545265.1 uncultured Phocaeicola sp. | reverse complement strand
ATTGGTTTGGTAAGGAACCTCTGCACAAGAATACATTGAAAGGAGGCTTTGTAGGTCTTATTGGGGTGGCTTTGGTAGTGTTCAATGGGAGTGTATTGCTCGAGATTAATCCGTTGGGCGATTTCTTGAGTTTGGCATCGGCAGCTATGTGGGCATTCTATTGTTTGATTTTGAAACGTCTGGAAGGGCGTTATTCTACTCTTTATATTACCCGCAAAGTGTTTGCATACGGTATACTCTCGTTGGTATTCTATTTCCTCTTTTATCCATTGGAGATTAAGACCGATATTTTACTTCGACCGGTAGTAAGCTATAACTTGTTATTTTTGGGGATTGTGGCCTCTATGGTTTGTTTCTTTACCTATAACATAGCGGTGAAGCACATCGGAGCCATCAAGGCGATTAATTATGGATATATCCAACCACTTGTTACCATGGTTACATCGGCTATTGTCCTTTCGGAAACAATCACGATTGCTTCGCTGATTGGGGCCGTATTTATTATAGGAGGAGTATATTGGGCGGAGAAATAAAAAGAAGTGGGTGTGTATCTCTACACACCCACTTTAGTCTTTATTTTACTTTAAGCTTATCGAATCCTTCGCCATAGACACCTACAACATTACTTTGTGAGATGAAGGCATCGGGGTCTATATCCTTTACCAAACGGAAAATATCGAGTGACTGACTTTTCTTGGCCAATACTACAATCACTTTCACATCTTGTTTGCTATACCATCCGGTGCCATTCAATAGAGTTACACCGCGCTTGATGCGTTGGTTGATACCTTCGGCTATCTCATCGTATTTACGTGAGAAAATAAGGAACTGTACCGATTGGCGGGCACTGTTCACTACATAATCGATAACCACACTGAGTATAAACAATACTGTAAATCCGAACAAAACACGCTTCCAATCGTGGAATACCAAGTAACAAGACGAAATGATAATGATATCCAAATACATAATCAATCGTCCTAAGGTAATGTCCTTGTACTTGTTTATAATCCATGCTATGATGTCAGTACCACCGGTACTACCATTGTTGATAAATACAAATCCCATACCAAATCCCAAAATACCGGCTCCAATAATACAAGCCATGAATTCCTGACCAGGTCCTAACAACAAAGGCAGATTACCATTTTCATCCCTGAGCAACTGTTGTACAGCCCACAAGAAAAAGGTCAATGCAAAGATGGCATAAATAGTCTTGATACAAAACTTGAATCCCAAAATCTTCAAGGCAAATACCATGAACAATGCATTGATAAAGAAGTAAGATACCTGAATCTCTATGCCTGTAGCATAATAAATGATAGCAGAAATACCTGTTACTCCCCCTGTAGTGATTTCATAAGGAAGCATGAATGCTCCCCAACCTACTGCATAGCAGATAAGGCCGAAAGTAATGGCCAGATAATCTTTAAATTCTCTGGCCCAATTAATTTTTAGTAAATCTTTTTTCATAAATTATAGAACGACGTTAACGATCTTCTTCGGCACGATAATGACCTTCTTAGGAGTCTTACCTTCAATCCATTTCTGTGCTTGTTCATTGGAAAGAACGGTAGCTTCGATGGTGGCATTATCAGCATCGGCGGCAAATTCCAGGTTGAAGCGGGCCTTTCCGTTGAACGAAATGGTATACTTCACGGTGTCTTCTTTCAGATAGTCTTCATTGCATACCGGCCATTGGGCATCGCAAACCGTAGTTGTGTTACCCAACAGTTCCCATAATTCTTCGGCCAAGTGAGGGGCAAATGGAGCAATGAGTACGGTGAGAAGTTTCAACACTTCCTTGTTGTGGCACTTCAAGGCACCGAGTTCGTTCACACAAATCATGAAGGCACTGATAGAAGTGTTGTACGAGAATGT
>CAZJFI010000323.1:0-1904 GCA_964545265.1 uncultured Phocaeicola sp. | reverse complement strand
GACGCATGTAGAACAATGCTTTCTCGTCCAATTGACCTACAGTAGCCCCGTGCGAACACTTTACATCATCGGCATAAATTTCCAATTGTGGTTGGGTGTACATACGGGCTTCGCGAGTGGCACAAAGATTGCGGTTGGTTTGTTGGGAAGCAGTGCGTTGGGCACCTTCGCGCACCAATACCTTACCGGCAAAGGCTCCTACCGACTGTTCGTCGAGCACGTACTTGAACAATTCGTTGCTGGTACAATCGCTTACCTTATGGTCGATGAAGGTATGATTGTCTACATGTTCGTTCTTGTCGGCAATGGCCATGCCACAAAGGTTGATTTCGGCTCCACGACCATTCAATGTCACTTCGATGGTATTACGGGTAGTTCCGTTATGCAAAGTCATACCATTGAGCAATACATTACTGTTCGCTTCCTGGTTGACATACAGATTACTGATGCGTACCGTACTGGTATGTGTCTCTTCCAATTCGTATAAATCGAACATCGAATTTTCGGATGCAAAGACTTCCACCACTTGGGTAGAAAGGAAATTCACATCGTCTATGGCATGGTCGCACATCAACAAACGGGCTTGTGCACCTTCTTCAATCACCACCAACAAACGACGGTTCACCATGAAGTTTACATCGGCACGAAGGATATTCACCAGCTGAATGGGCTTTTCGACCACTACCCCTTTCGGCACATAAAGCATGAAACCATCTTGTGCAAAAGCGGTATTGAAAGCGGTAATCCCATCTTTGGAGGTATCGGCCAACTTGCCATAATACTTCTGCACCAACTCCGGATGTTGTTTGGAAAGATCCTTCAAGCTACCCAATATAACCCCCTCTGGTAATTGAGCTTTCGGTAATGCTTTGCTATAAAAAGCATCGTTCACCACGAAGTAAAGCGATGTACTCATATTGGGGACATCACACTTAAATACTTCGTATGGATTTACCGGAATGTCCAAACGATTCAAGTTCAATCCATAATCGGGAGCGAACAGCTTGGCCATATCGGTATATTTGTACTTCTCCTGCTTGGTTGTGGGAAAGCCCAAACGTTCAAAGTCGCCAAAAGCTTTGGCACGAGGTGCATTCATCACCTCGGAGCTATGCCGGCATATCATGGCTTCGCACTGACTGAAGAGGTCAATATATTGTTGTTCCGCTTTCATGCTTATTCTCCTATTTCTTTCTTAATCCAATCAAACCCACGGTTTTCGATTTCTAATGCTAATTCAGGACCGGCTGTCTTTACGATACGTCCCTTATAAAGCACATGCACCACATCGGGTTTGATGTAATCCAACAAGCGCTGGTAGTGGGTGATGACAATGCAACTGGTTTCAGGAGTCTTGAGTTTGTTTACGCCTTCGGCCACAATACGCAATGCATCGATATCCAAACCGGAGTCGGTTTCATCAAGGATACTCAACTTAGGTTCGAGCATCGCCATCTGGAAGATTTCATTACGTTTCTTTTCTCCCCCACTGAAGCCTTCGTTTACCGAGCGGTTGGCCAACTTGTTATCGAGTTCCACCACCGCACGCTTTTCGCGCATCAACTTCAGGAACTCACTGGCTGTAAGAGCCGGCTTGCCTTCGTACTTACGCTTTTCATTAACCGCCGCACGCATGAAGTTCACCATACTTACCCCCGGAATTTCTACCGGATATTGGAAGGAAAGGAACAAACCGGCATGACTACGGTCTTCCGGACTTAAAGCCAACAAATCCTGTCCGTCGAAAGAAACGCTACCTTTGGTTACTTCGAAAGCCGGATGACCCACCAATACAGATGATAATGTACTCTTGCCCGAACCGTTAGGTCCCATAATGGCATGTACTTCGCCTTTCTTGATACTCAAGTTAATGCCTCTCAATATTTCTTTGCCATTGACACTGG
>CAZJFI010000322.1:0-1906 GCA_964545265.1 uncultured Phocaeicola sp. | reverse complement strand
CATTGGGACGCCAACCCCATACAGGATTCTTCGGCCGACTGCACAAAGAAGACCGCCTCATCATCGAAAAGGCCATGGAAGATGTAGGCATTGCCCATAAAGCCAAGAACTACACTGCCGAACTATCGGATGGCGAGCGACAAAAGGTAATGATAGCCAAGGCATTGGTACAGGAGTGTCCGCTCATTTTACTTGATGAGCCAACGGCTTTCTTAGATGTAGTGAGCCGTATCGAAATCATGCATTTGCTTCATCGGTTGGCCGTAGAACAAAACAAAGCCATTCTATTGTCTACACACGACATCGAACAAGCCTTGGTGCTTGCCGACAAGCTATGGCTCCTCACCAAAGGAAAAGGGTTGCAATGCGGAGTGACCGAAGATTTGATCTTGAATCATCACATGGATGAACTGTTCATCCACAAGGATATCAAGTTTGATTATGACCACGGTGTATACTACCCTACCGTTATAGGCAATAAAGAAATCATTATCGAAGCTTCCGACAAAACCCTACAACATTGGACCATCAATGCTCTGAATCGGCACGGTTATCAATGTCAATCGGCTGAAGCAACTTGCGACTTGCATTTGAGAGCCGTATCTCACAAGGAACTCCTATTGACAAAAAAAGGAGAGACATATGTATGTTCCTCCTTTGAAGATATGGTGGGCCTGTTGCCCTAATAGTCTTACAGCTTAGTTATCTTACCCATAAACAGGATAGTTCCTGTACTTTTTTCCTTTATCAGGAAGGCAAACGGTCGGTTCATGTGGAAAGGCACGACCTCAGAAGGAGAAAGAGGTCCTGGTGCCATCGTTTCAAATCCTCCTACTGTAATCGCAGCCGCTTCGGTACCTTTTTCATCTACTTTTATATAGGTATATTGTTCCAATAGACTTAAAAACAAATCAACCGGAGATATAGCAGAAAAATCGGCATTTTCATCAAAAGCATCCTTCACACCCAATGCTTTCATATCGTCTATCAAATTCTTTTTGTATTGCAATTCAAATTTCGGGAACTTGACAGAAAGTGACTGTTCTCTCATTTGGGCATTCAGTTGTTTCCAATTATCGAAAGTCAACTGTTCCAAAACACCGTCCAGTTCCTGTCCTTCATCAGGCAGTACAACTACCATACTGAATGCTTCGTTACCATAAGGGAACTCAGCCATACAGAACGTTTCTTCATAAGCATATCTGAAGTGTTCCGTTTGATTCATCATCTGTACCTTTGACTTGGTTCCGTTATCTCCACAGAAATCTTCAAGTTGGGTAGCTGATTCTTGAAACTTTTCTGCCCAAACGCCCTTAAAATAAAGCGCATTAAGCAGATACATAACCGTAGCCTGTGTTTCTTTGATGACTTCCTCAATACAACCGTTTGTTTGTTCAGAACACCAACGATTGATAATGGCTGGAGCATCGGGCGAAGAGAAGTCCAATGAAGAAACTTTTGCCTGATACATCTTCTTGTTTACATCCACAAAAGAAGCATATACTTTAAAACCTTTCCTTATCCAAATGGAATTGGCAATTCCCATAGTCGTGGTATTATCCAAGCCGAGCAATTCGTTGGTCATCCGGCGGTAATACGCATTCATTTCATCCAATGATGCCTGGCCAAATCCCAATGTCTGTTGTATTTCGGCCAACGTATTTCCGGCTGCTCCATTGGTAATCATACCCAACGCAAAAGAAGCACTGAGGGGAGATACCATCCAATTGGGTTCTTTCTTTTCCGACTGATTGATTTGGTTGAAAAAACGGAATGCAAATTCCGTACTTTCTTCGGTCATCTGTTCTTCCGAACGAGACATGACTATGTCTTTTCTTTCTTTAGGTTCTAAAGGATTTCCTTCTTCGTTCTGGCAGGCAGTCAGCAACCCGAACAATCCTACAAA
>CAZJFI010000321.1:0-1927 GCA_964545265.1 uncultured Phocaeicola sp. | reverse complement strand
TACATCACTTCGTACATCTTCCAGTCGATGACCGGACCTCCGGCTACACCTACCTTGAACGTATCGTTGTAGGTAAGCATCAGGTTGGTGGTCATGAATCCACCGAAGCTCCATCCGTGTACACCAATGCGGTTTTGGTCTACATAACCTAATGATTTCAAGAGTTCCACACCCTTCATCTGGTCCTTCATTTCTTCTGTACCCAACTGGCGGTGTGTACAGTTCTCGAATTCCAATCCACGATTGGCGCTACCGCGGTTGTCTACAGTCAGCATGACATAACCCAACTGGGCCATGTAGATGTCCCAACCACCTGCACCATAGTTGCGTACATCGGTAATCATTTGTGCATGAGGTCCGCCATATACATAGATAACGGCCGGATATTTCTTGTTGGCATCGAAATTCACAGGCTTCACCAAACGGTAATACAAATCGGTTTTGCCATCGGCTGCCTTGATGGTACCAAGGGTGATTTCAGGCATATTATATGCATCCATCGGGTTGGTAGCCGAAAGCAGTTCGATGCTCTTACCCTTACCTGTAGTGGGAAGAATACTGATGTTACGGGCTACGTTGTGCGAAGTATAGTTGTCGATGACATACGTTCCGCTGGCCGAGAGTTGTGCACGGTGTACTCCTTCGGCAGCACCTATCACACGACGTTTGCCGTTCTTGAGGCTGACCGCATATATATTGCTTTGCAAAGGCGATTGTTCGGTGCTCATGATGATGACTTCCTGCGCCTTTTCATTGAAGCCGAGGATACCTTGTACCAACCATTCGCCCTTGGTGATTTGGGTAGAAGGAATCATCAGTTGAGTAGGACCATAAGTTTCGATAGGGTGCATCATACCTTGAGCCAAGTCAAACAAATACAAATGGTTGTATCCGTCCTGCTGACTTTGATAGATGAACTGGTGTTCGTTCCATGGAAGGAATGTAATAGGGTTTTGAGGTTCCACATACTTGTCGTGCTTTTCTTCATAAAGCAACGCTTCCTTCTCGCCGGTTGTGGCATCGTAACGGAACAGTTGCGAATGGTTCTGGTCACGGTTCAGTTCGATGATGTATACCTTCTGTCCGTCGGGACTCCAGCTGATATTGGTGAAATAGCGGTCGGTAGGGTCTCCACCTTTCAAATAGATGGTTTCTTGGGTCGACGGGTTGTAGATGCCTACCGTAACTTTGTGGCTGGTCATACCTGCCATGGGATATTTGTCGGGTTCCAACGTAGCTACACGGGTAGAAGTGTTTACCTGTGGATAATCGGTTACCATGCTTTGGTCCATGCGATAGAACGCAAGGAGGGTGCCTTGCGGATTCCAGAATGTACCCTTTTCGATACCGAATTCATTGCGGTGTACACTTTGTCCGCAGAGTACGCCTTCGGGCTCGTTGGTTACCTGATACCCATTTACATATACATTGTTCCCCACGGTGCAAGCCATGTTTCCGCTTACCATATTCAAATCGATGTTTGCATAAGGTTCTTTAGGCAAGTCGTCACGAGTGACCACTTTTCCTGTTTTCCAGTTGTAGACGGCAAACCGTTGCGCTTTGGGCAACAGTACTTCGGTCTTGTCGGCCCAAGGGAAGCTTAATGTATAGAGTGCACGAACGGTGTTTACACCGGCAGTTTCGAGTGCCTTGTTCAAGGCTTCGAGTGTAAAGAGGGTAGTTTCCTTTCCCGTCTTGGGATTGATGGCCTTCACTTCTTCCATATTGGGTTTGATACATACATCGCCCCACCATGAAAGGCCATGAAGGTTCTCAGGTTGCAAGCTATAGTAATTATTGCCGCCCGGCATCAGATCTTCCAATGTAAAACTTTTCTTTTCTTGTGCCATAGCGGTAAATGATATTGCTATAAACAATACGATAAAACTTAAAAACTTCTTCATCTTTTTAGAATTGATGTGTCTTT
>CAZJFI010000320.1:0-1947 GCA_964545265.1 uncultured Phocaeicola sp. | reverse complement strand
AAAAGCAATCAAGCATAACTATGCATCCCTTTCAAGAAAATCCTATACAGATTCACAAGATTAAGACTTCCTAAGATTATATAATCATTACTTTAAAGTATTGGTCATTCTCTTGAAAATAATTACTTTTGCCGTATGATAACAGATAATGCAATGAATAACAATACCCAATACACCACTTCCGACAAACTCCGGAGTTTGATTCGGGACAACAGTCTATTATTAATGGTTATGAGTCGTTTTGGCATTTCTTTGGGATTTGGCGACAAGACCGTAAAAGAAATATGCGAACAGCATGGAGTAGACACTTCTACCTTTCTGACGGTGGCCAACTTTATATCGAACAAAGAATACGATTACAAGCAAGTATCACCGGCCTCACTCATCAATTACCTGAAACGGGCACATACTTATTTCCTCGATTATAACCTTCCCACCATCCGTCGTCGACTGATTGAAGCTATCGACTGCTCGGGCACGGACGAAGTGGCTCTACTTATCTTGAAATTCTACGATGAATATGTCATTGAAGTACGCCGCCACATGGAATATGAAAACGAAACCGTATTCAGTTATGTAGAAAACTTATTACGAGAGCATTATCAGAATGAATATTCTATTCAGATGTTCGCCAACAAGCATAACGAAATTGTACCCAAATTGGAGGAATTGAAGGACATCATTGTTCGTTATTATCCTCAAAAAGCAAACGACCAATTAAACTCCGTGCTGTTCGATATAATCAATTGTGAGCAAGACCTTACCTCTCATTGTATGGTAGAAGACCATCTGTTTGTGCCGGCAGTAGAAAAGCTCGAAGAGGAACTGAAAAGTAAATACAAGCACAATGTCCCGAATGAAGATAACGAAAACAATACGGAGACTGACAAGTTGGACACTTTAAGCCAACGCGAGAAGGAAATCATTGGTTGTGTAGCCAAAGGAATGACCAATAAGGAAATAGCCGATGCCTTATTCTTATCCGTCCACACCGTAGCCACACATCGGCGTAATATCAGCAACAAACTCCAAATTCATACACCGGCGGGACTTACCATTTATGCCATAGTCAACAAACTGGTGAAATTGGAAGAAATCAATATGTCATAAAAAAGGGTGCTTCACTTCGAGCACCCTTTTTTATTCTTATTCAATAGTTATCTCCTTACAATTCGTTCTTGTAAATGTTGGCCATTACCTTCTGATATTGGTTTTCCAACTGCATACGAGCCTGCAGATTCTTGTAGATGCCTTCGGCTTCAACGAAATATTCAATCAAAGAAAGCTGACCTTCTTCCAGCGCTTGTTTCAACAAGGCAAGTGAACGATGCATCAAAGGTACATCATAGGTGTCGAGGGCTTGCTTCAATTGTTTCATTTCATTGTAAAGTGCCATCAATTCATTTTCCTTTTCCAATTGAGCATCTTCCTTCAGCAATTGGGCACTAAGAGCTTGCGCCTTGGCTATCTGTACTTTCTTGCGATTGGAAAACAAAGGAATGGAACCACCAATTACAAACCCATTCATGGACATTTCACTTTCGGTATTACGGCGGAAACCGGCTTCGAGTTTAGGCAACCAGTTTTGCTTGTCGACCGACACTTGCTTTTCGGCAGCACGGGCAGCAAATCCCAAAGCCTTCAAATCGAGATCGGAAGCAATCACTTCATCGCGCAAAGTATTGTAATCATTGATTTCCTTTACTTGCGGATAAGCGATAGCCGAGAATTCCAAAGGAAGATTACCGTTCATAGCGAGCAATGTTTGAAGAGCGGTACGATGAGCCGCATTGTTTTGCGCTACTTCGGTCTTTACATTCATGGTTTCCATCTTTACCTTATTCACTTCCAAGGCATTGGCATCGCCCGTCTGTAAACGCTTTTCGTACATGGCCTGCAATTCGTTGGCATTCTTCATACGAATCTGTATCAACTCGTTTTCCTGAT
>CAZJFI010000319.1:0-1950 GCA_964545265.1 uncultured Phocaeicola sp. | reverse complement strand
GACAACAACGTACAGGAATTAGATTTTTAAAACATTGCTGTCATTCTGACGACTAAAGGAGGAAGAATCTGTATACATCCACATTTATGTATTCAGATTCTTCGTCACTACGTTCCTCAGAATGACATTTAATTTTATATGAAATAGTTTGAATCATGAAAAAACACTTTTTCTTTTGTCTGGCTCTCCTCATGGGAGCATCTGCTTATGCACAAAGTGGAGAAAAGACTATCCAAGTAACCGTCAGCAATGACTGGAAAGAAAGCAAGACCGATGAACCTGTAGTCATCGACTTGAAGACCTTGGACCTCGGATTTACTGTAAAATCAGCAACTGTTTGGGATGGTTCCACTGAAATTCCTTCCCAATTGGACGATATGAACGGCGATGCTCGTGCCGACGAATTGGCATTACTCGTCAATATGCCTGCCAAGTCATCCAAAGACTTGCGCATTGTCTTGTCATCAGCCAAGAGCGACAAGCAATATCCGGCTCGTACTTATGCTCAGATGATGGCTTATGGCCACAACAACAAATTGGCCTATATTTCCGGTTTCTCGGCTCCTGGGACCGAAAATGTCTATAGTTTTGTTTATCACCACGGTCCTGCTTTCGAAAGTGAATTGGTAGGTTATCGCATCTACTTCAACGAAAAGCAGACTGTCGACCCTTATAGCAAAGTTCACAAGCGCCTTGAAATCAAGGAAACCCGCTTCTATCCTACCAAAGACCAATTGGCTGCAGGCTATGGCGACGATGCCTTGAAGGTATACAACAGTGGTGGTGTAGGTGCGTTGAAAGGTTGGGATGGTAAGGAAGCCACTCACATCATGCCTGTATTAAACCGCACCGAACGTGTCATTGCATCAGGTCCTGTTCGCGCCATTGTCGAAGTGAAAGTGTTGGCTTGGGAATACCAAGGCAAGGAACTCAACATGACCAACCGCTATACTCTCTATGGAGGGCACCGCGATATCCAGGTGGATGCCTTGTTCGACCGTCCATTGGACAAAGAAACCTTTGCTGCCGGTGTGCAGATTTTGAAGGAAGGCGACCACATGAGCGACCACGACGGATTGTTGGGCAGCTGGGGAACCGACTGGCCTGTGAATGATACTGTTTATCACAAGAAAGAAACCACTGGTATGGGAACCTTCATTCCTAAGACCATTCGCGTAAAAGAAACTGAAGATGCTTCAAACTATCTGTATACCATCCAGGCTCCAAACACCTATGGTTTCCGCTATTATACCACTTTCACCTCCATGAAAGAAAATTTCGGTTACAAGGGTATGAAGGAATGGTTTGCCTACCTGAAGGATTGGAAGAAAGTGTTGGAACATCCTTGTAAAGTAACTATCAAAAAATAAAAACGAATAAGTATATGAAGAAATTAATGACTCTCTGTCTGTTAGGTGCAAGCCTTCTGACAGGAGCTGCACAAAACAGTGTATCAAAGACTTGGGTTTCCGATTTAGGAAACGGAACCTACAAGAATCCGGTATTGTATGCCGATTATTCCGACCCGGACATTTGTCGTGTGGGCGATGACTATTACATGACTGCTTCCAGCTTCAACTGTTTGCCGGGTCTTCCCATCCTTCACTCCAAGGATTTGGTCAACTGGACCATCATCGGCCATGCCGTAGCCTCCTCGTTGGCTCCCCATAGCAATACCCGTCCACAACATGGTAATCATATTTGGGCACCTTGTATCCGCCATCACAACGGTGAGTTCTACATCTATTGGGGTGACCCCGACCAAGGTGTATACATGGTAAAGACCAAAGACCCCAGAGGCACTTGGGAAGAACCCGTATTGGTAAAGGCCGGAAAAGGTATTATTGACACCACTCCTCTTTGGGATGAAGACGGTAAGGTATATTTGGCTCATGCTTACGCAGGCAGCCGTGCCGGTTTGAAGAGTGTCATTGCCGTATGCGAAATGAA
>CAZJFI010000318.1:0-1952 GCA_964545265.1 uncultured Phocaeicola sp. | reverse complement strand
ATGGTAGCTATTACAGCCAACCAAGCCATTGCAGCTAAAGGATAAATAAAACAATAACCCCTTTGTCATCCTGAGCAAAGCGAAGGATCTGAATGCATACAGATTCTTCACTTCGTACAGAATGACACTCAAAAATAAAAGATATAAAAATGAAAATATTAGTACTCAATTGTGGTAGTTCATCCATCAAGTACAAGTTATTCGATATGACTACCAAAGAAGTGATGGCACAGGGTGGTATCGAAAAGATCGGTTTGCCCGACTCATTCTTGAAGTTCACTCTGCCCAACGGTGAAAAGAAAATTCTCGAAAGAAATATCCCTGAACACACAGCCGGTATTGAATTCATATTGGAAACCCTTACCAGCAAGGAATACGGTGCCATCCAGTCACTCGAAGAAATCAATGCAGTAGGTCATCGCATGGTTCATGGTGGTGAAAAATTTGCCAAGTCAGTATTGCTCGACCAGGAAGTGCTCGATGCCTTCACTGCTTGCAACGACCTGGCTCCGCTTCACAATCCGGCCAACTTGAAGGGTGTGAATGCCGTTACAGCCATTCTTCCGAATGTACCTCAAGTAGGTGTATTCGATACAGCTTTCCACCAAACTATGCCTAACTATGCTTACATGTATGCCGTTCCTTACGAACTCTATCAAAAGCATGGTGTGCGCCGCTATGGTTTCCACGGAACTTCTCACCGCTATGTATCACAACGCGTATGCGAATTCCTCGGTATACCTGCCGAAGGTACCAAGATCATTACTTGCCACGTAGGTAACGGTGGTTCTATCACTGCTATCAAGGACGGTAAGTGTGTAGATACCAGTATGGGATTGACTCCGTTGGAAGGTTTGATGATGGGTACCCGTAGTGGTGACATCGACGGTGGTGCCGTAACCTACATCATGGAAAAAGAAGGTTTGGACGCTGCAGGCATCTCCAATCTTTTGAACAAGAAGAGTGGTGTAATGGGTATATTTGGCAAGTCAAGTGACATGCGCGACCTTGAAAACGCTGTTGCTCAAGGCGACGAACGAGCTGCTTTGGCCGAAAATATGTACTTCTACCGCATCAAGAAATACATCGGTGCTTACGCAGCAGCTTTGGGCGGTGTCGATGTAGTGGTATTCACTGGTGGTGTAGGCGAAAACCAAGCCTCTGCCCGTTGGGGAGCTTGTAGCGGATTGGAATACATGGGTATCAAGCTCGATGCAGAAAAGAACAAAGTACGCGGCGAAGAAGCCATCATCTCTACCGACGATTCTAAGGTGAAGGTAGTTGTTATTCCTACCGATGAAGAGTTGATGATTGCCAGCGATACCATGGATATTCTGAACAAATAAAAACTTGTCTCATTTCATTGTGTCATTCTGAACGAAGTGAATTCACATTGTTCAGAATGACATTTTTATATATACAACAATTCAAACGACACCCATTTATTTTTTAGCATGATTCTTCCGATATTCCAACGGACTTACTCCCGTCATTTTCCGGAATAGGCGATTGAAATAGGAATGGTCTTCATAAGACAGCAGAAAAGCAATTTCCTTAATAGGCATGTCTTCTGTAACCAACAACAATTGTGCTTTCTCCATTTTCTTCTGACAAATATATTGTACGGGAGTCATTCCTGTTTCTTTTTTGAACAACCGGATAAAATGATCTTTCGATATACATACCACATCGGTCAATGTCTCTATCCGGATATTCTCATTGATATGCTTCTTTATATAGTTCAAACTTTTTTGGATACGGTTATCACTTACCTCCGATTTTAGGTGAGCCTCCTTCAAAAAACGTGCCAACAACTGATACAAAATTCCCCTGCTCTCCACCCTGTCGCAAAGCACCCTTTGCTTATTCTTCACTATATTTTGGATGAGCATGGAATTATTGTCATAATAAGCTGGATTGGCTTGTACCAGCTTCATGGTAGGATTGATTTC
>CAZJFI010000317.1:0-1967 GCA_964545265.1 uncultured Phocaeicola sp. | reverse complement strand
TTAGGTGCAGGTGTTTCTTCTTCCTTCTTGACACTTGTTACTTTTATCACCCCATCTTCTTGCGGAGCATAACCTACCACCACCATTTCTTCCATATTCTGCACCTCTTCCTTCATGGAAACCACCATCGATTCGGAGCCGCCCTTGGGCACAATGACCGATTGAGTTTGCAAACCAATGTAAGAAACCAACAGTACATCGCCCTCGTTACATTCGATAGAGAACTTTCCACCGATGGCCAAAGTACCGTTTGTAGTACCCCGCACAATGACACTGGCACCCGTTACAGGCTTTCCGGTCGCTTCTTCGACCACACGTCCGGAAACCTTTACTTTCTTCTCCGAAAGATTTTCCACATTTTTTTCGCCATCGGCTTTCATAATTGAAGCCAAATCACTAACTTTGGCACTTGAAATCTCATCGAGCGAGTTTGAGACTTCGGGACGGGCAAATGCCGCTACAGAAGCAGCTGCCAACGGAAGTATGTACAAATACTTGAGGCGTGCCCACGGATTTGATTTTTTCTTGATCATCATAGTAATTCGCTTTTTAAGTGAACTGTGATTTAAGCTGTTGGCCATAGAGTAGAGCCTCGTGCCGACAGCTTTTTTAATTAATAATAACTGATATTTTTTTGCATCGATGCCTTGGTTGATTACCCACTCGTCGGCCTCGTACTCGTGGATGTTCTGTAGTTCCTGCTTCAAGAGCCATGCCGCAGGGTTGAACCATTGGAAGAATACGCATACATCGGCCAGGAGCAAATCCCAGGAATGGCGATTGGCTATGTGCGCCCTCTCGTGTGTCAGAATCGCTTCTCCCCCTTCGTCCAAATCCTTTTCGGAGAGGACAATACACTTCATCCAACTGAAGGGTGCTATCTCCTTGCGATGGGTAAAAAGCAGGATACCATCGTCCATCTTCTCCTTGCGACATCCGTCTATCAGGCCAATCATGCGGCCTAACGACCACAAGTTGCGTATGAGGAAGAAAACGATACCTATTATATAAAGGAGCAATAACATTTCCTTCCAACCCCAGGTGGGGATGGCAAGTGCTTCGACCCCTGCTTCGTCCATCGGCTCGGCCATGAGCAACATTTCCTCCAGGCTCAAGAACCGACGATTGATTTCGTTGGCTCCCCCGGCACCCACCTGGATGAGAGGCACCACACACGAAGCCACCAACAAGCCCAATAACGCCACCCGATTGAAGCGATGGAAGGTTTCCTTGCTCAGCAACAACCGGTAGAACAAGTAAAACAACGCCAGGCAGAAGGCCGATTTCAAGATATAGACAAAGAATGTTCCCATGGTAGATGGTTGGACAGGTTCTTATTTCTCGTTGGCTTTCTCTACCTCACGAATCAAATCCTTCAACTCGTCGAGCGAAATGTGTTCTTCCTGTACCAACGATGACACTACACCCAAATACGAATTGTCGAAATACTTGCTGATGACACCCTTCAGTGTCTTGCTCTTGAACTCATTGCGGGTAACTGCGGCAAAATACTGATGTGTAGGGCCATAAGCGATGTGCGACACCATCCCTTTCTTCTCCAACCCACGCACATAAGTGGATACGGTATTGAAATGTGGACGAGGATCGGGATAGAACTCCAGCATCTCATTTACAAACAAGGGACCTTTTTCCCACAAAAGTTCCATAACTTCTTCTTCTCTTCGAGTCAATGTTTTCATAACTTCTAAATTTGTTTCCGCAAATAAACGGATTATTTTAGTTATTACAAAGCATTTGATAGTTAATAAAACTAAAAGAAGTCGTTTTATAGGATTTATGTACCCCATCTGTCAGGATGACAAGAATTATTAGGGGGACAGCCGATGAACAACAAGCAGGAACAACATTAACGGAAAAAAGAGAGAGGATGCTCACCAATGAACATCCTCTCTCTTTGTAGCGGGACCCGGGATTGAACCGGGGACCTCATGATTATGAATCATGCG
>CAZJFI010000316.1:0-1977 GCA_964545265.1 uncultured Phocaeicola sp. | reverse complement strand
TGAGTAAGAATATGAAATCTTATGAATGTACGGTAGACCGTTCTGTCAAAGCTTCTGACCATTATCCCATTTGGTGCTATATTTCTCTTGAATAACTACCAAAAGAGAAGAAAAACACCCGTTTACGACTTTTTTTGTACCTCCAAAAGCAAATATTTCTTTTTTATTCCGTTGGATTGTGAAAAAAATCCTATATTTGCAACCTTGTATAAATTAGGAATCAAATAAACAATAAAATAATAAATTAAATCAAGATGCAAAACAAAGGATTTGTAAAGGTTTTCGCAGTATTACTGACCCTTGTTTGTCTGTTTTATCTTTCGTTCTCTTTTGTGACCCGTCATCACATGAACAAGGCCGCAGAAGATCCGCAAGGTGAAGCACATTACCTTGATTCTGTCCAGAATGAAAAGGTATACTTGGGCGTTTACTCGCTGAAACAATGTCGTGAGATGGAAATCGGTCTGGGTCTGGACCTGAAGGGTGGTATGAACGTTATCTTGGAAGTGTCAGTTCCTGATGTTGTGAAGGCATTGGCTGATCACAAGACTGACGAAGCATTCAACCAGGCAGTTGCTACCGCTTCAAAGCAAGCTATAACCAGTCAAGACGATTTCATTACTTTATTTGTCAATGAGTATAAGAAGTTGGCTCCGCAAGGAACATTGGCAGAGCTGTTCGCTACTCAACAGTTGAAGGACAAGGTTAATACCCGCAGTACAGATGCGGAAGTGGTAAAAGTGTTGCGCGATGAAGTGAAAGCTGCCATCGACAACTCTTATAACGTGCTTCGTACTCGTATCGACCGCTTTGGTGTGGCTCAGCCTAACATCCAGTCATTGGAAGGAAGTATGGGACGTATCATGGTGGAACTTCCAGGTATTAAGGAACCGGAACGTGTACGTAAGTTGCTCCAAGGTTCGGCTAACCTTGAATTCTGGGAAACTTATAACAGTAGTGAAATTGTTCCTACATTGCAAAATGTAGACATGAAGTTGCGTGATGTATTGGCTGTTACTTCCGGTGAAGAAGCTGCTGAAGAAGTTGCAGCAGAACCTGCCGTATCAGCAGCAGACAGCTTGGCTGCTGCATTGAAGGGCGAAACTGTGAATAACAAAGCTGCTTTGGCTCAAATGAAGAAGGAACATCCATTGCAATCTGTATTGCAGTTGGGTGGCTATGGCGCTGTTGTAGGTATTGCCAATCATAGAGATACAGCTGAAGTTAACAAGCTGTTGGCTATGAAAGAAGCTCAAGCTATCCTTCCTAAGGATCTTAGCCTGAAGTGGGGTGTTAAGGCTATGGATAAGGCCGGCCAAATGTTTGAATTGTACGCTATTAAGGTAACAGAACGTAACGGTAAGGCTCCATTGGAAGGTGATGTAATCACTGACGCCCGCAATGAATACGACCAATACAACAACCCATGTGTAGGTATGTCTATGAACACAGACGGTTCTCGTCGTTGGGCTGTATTGACAAAGAACAACATTGGTCGTGCTATCGCTATCGTATTGGATGGTTATGTATACAGTGCTCCGAATGTAAACGGTGAAATTTCGGGTGGTAACTCTCAAATCTCGGGTAGCTTTACTCCGGAAGAAACACTCGACTTGGCTAACGTATTGAAGTCCGGTAAGATGCCGGCTCCTGCCCGTATCGTACAGGAAGACATCGTAGGTCCGTCACTCGGTCAGGAATCAATCAACCAAGGTATCGTCTCATTTGTTGTGGCTTTGATTCTGTTGATGATTTACATGTGCTCTATGTACGGCCTGATTCCGGGTATGGTGGCCAACTGTGCTTTGATTGTGAACTTCTTCTTCACTTTGGGTATCCTTACATCCTTCCAGGCAGCTTTGACTATGTCGGGTATTGCCGGTATGGTATTGTCGCTCGGTATGGCGGTAGATGCCAACGTATTGATTTACGAACGTACCAAGGAAGAATTGAGAGCAGGAAAGACTACCAAGGCTG
>CAZJFI010000315.1:0-1980 GCA_964545265.1 uncultured Phocaeicola sp. | reverse complement strand
TTCAATCTTTGTTACAAACAGAGCGCTTGATGCTGAATATCATGCAACGTATGAGTGGTATTGCCACTATGACCAATCGTTATGTGAAGAAAATTGAAGGTACAAAAACTCGTGTGCTTGATACACGTAAAACGACTCCAGGTATGCGTATCCTCGAAAAAATGGCCGTAAAGATTGGTGGGGGCGAGAACCATAGAATCGGGTTGTTTGATATGATTCTGTTAAAAGATAATCATGTGGATTTCTCGGGTGGTATTCATAATGCGGTAACACGTGCCAAGGAGTATTGTAAAGCGAAAGGAAAAGATTTGAAGATAGAACTGGAAGTTCGTAACTTTGATGAATTACAACAAGCTTTGGATGAAGGTGTTGATAGAATCATGTTTGACAACTTTACTCCGGAAGATACCAAAAAGGCCGTAGAAATTGTGGCAGGACGTTGTGAAACAGAATCATCCGGTGGCATTACTTACGAAACAATGTTGCCTTATGCACAAGCAGGTGTAGACTTTATTTCATTCGGTGCACTTACCCATTCGGTAAAGGGTATGGATATGAGTTTTAAAGCTTGTTGATAGCCTTTAGTAGTAAAATAAAAGGGGAGTTGTTCGTTTTTTCTTGATTGAATAACTTCTAATTCGTAATTTTGTATAAATGTGAGTTTAAAATGAAAAAGTTAGTTTGTATTATTACGTTGTTTTGTGCTATTTCAATCAATGCAGGAGCACAAGATTTGAAATCAATTCTTTCAGGGATAGCAAAAACGGTAGTGGGGGATAAGGTCACTTCGGCTGCATCTGTTGTTGGTACCTGGAAGTACGTGGGGCCTGCATGTGAGTTTGATAGTGAGAATTTGTTGGCAAGTGCCGGAGGTGAAGTGGTTTCCGCCAAAGTGGAGGAGGAATTAGAAAAAATACTTTCCAAGGTAGGTATCAATACCATTCAATACACATTTAATGAAGATAGTACTTGCTCCTATATGATAAAGAATAAAACCACTAATGGTACTTATACATTCGATGAAGAATCCAAAACCATTACTATCAAGACCGGTAAATTGGGTATTTCTACAACTGCTCATGTGGTAACTCTTGGAAGTAATATGAGTTTTGTTTATGATGCTGATAAATTAATGAGTGTATTGAAGACTATAACCAATGCTGCTTCTAAAGTTAATTCAACAGCATCTACTATCAGTAGTCTTGCATCTTCTTTTGATGGGATGAAACTAGGTTTTGAATTACAAAAGCAATAATAATTGATACTATAAAAAAGGTGGATGTACATTTCGATACACCCACCTTTTTATCTTTTATTTTTCTTTTTCTTTCATGGCTTGCAAAATCAGATTTTCAAGTTCTTCGGCCAATTCAGGATTGTCTTGAATCACTTGCTTGGAAGCATCGCGCCCTTGACCTAATTTAGTGTCATTGTAACTGTACCATGAACCACTCTTTTTGATAACGCCATATTCAGCGCCCAAATCGACAATTTCGCCGGAACGTGATATTCCTTCGCCAAACATAATGTCGAATTCAGCACGACGGAAAGGAGGAGCTACCTTGTTCTTTACAATCTTTACTTTGGTTTGTTTACCTAAAATAACATCGCCGTCTTTGATTGGTTGGCTCGGACGGATGTCAATACGTACAGAAGCATAAAACTTCAATGCATTACCCCCAGTTGTTGTTTCAGGATTGCCAAACATAACACCAATCTTTTCACGCAACTGGTTGATAAAGATACAAGTTGTATTTGTTTTACTGATGGCTGAAGTTAATTTTCTCAAGGCTTGTGACATCAAACGTGCTTGTAAGCCCACTTTATTTTCACCCATATCACCTTCAATTTCAGCTTTGGGAGTAAGAGCGGCTACAGAGTCTATAACTATGATGTCAATAGCCGATGAACGTATAAGTTGTTCGGCAATTTCCAATGCTTCTTCACCGTTGTTGGGTTGTGAAATCCACAGATTATCTA
>CAZJFI010000314.1:0-1982 GCA_964545265.1 uncultured Phocaeicola sp. | reverse complement strand
TTGGCATCACCAGCACTTCGGCTATCTGCATGTATTCGGGAGCAGATGCGGCAAAATTGTACATATTGTACCACACGTCAATCTCAACTCACGAGCCAAAGCTTCCAGCTTCTCTACATTACGACCATTCAGAATCAGCTTCGCACCTTCCGAAGCAAACTTGCGGGCACATCCTTCGCCAATACCACTGGACGCACCGGTTATCAATACAATCTTATTCATTTCTTTCGATTATTAAAAGTTTCGTGCGGTAAAATTACAACAATTGTGTAACTTTGTCGATAGAAAGAATAAAAAATACTATATTTTAAAAGGTGTTTCCCTGCTTAGAAGCATCTTTTTTATTTTTTATCAATCTCGTATAAACACAGTAAAAGAGTTTTTATTATTTTTGTATACGAATTAATAAAAGCTTTTCAACTATACAATTATGCCAACTCGATTATTCGTTTCTCTATTCTTCGTACTCCATTCATTTCTAACAATAGCACAGATACACGTTGCTACAACAGGAAGCGACACTAACAACGGCACGCCACTCAATCCTTATCTCACCATACAACATGCGGTAAACAAGGCGAAGCCGGGAGACACAATCATTATACATGCCGGGAATTACATGATTACAAAACCTATCAGAATACCACAGAAACAAACTTCAGCTACCCGACGTTGTTACTTATGGGCTGATGGTGATGTCACCATTGATGCTTCGAATATGAACTATACTAATGAAAAAGAGTTCAAAGCTGGACGCTGCATATATGTAAATCATCTTGCCAACTATTGGCATTTCAAAGGATTGACACTATGCAATGCCACAGACAACGGAATGAAGATAGAAGGATCGTATAATATTATAGAACAATGTGTGTTTCATGACAACAACGATACAGGACTACAGATTGGTATGGGCATGATAATAACCCCTCAAGAATTACCTGCAGATTTTCCTGTAGGCGAACCACTCGCTAATCCTGAATTCAGATACTGCCAAGGCAACAAAGTTATAAACTGCGATTCATACAACAATGCTGACATAAAGACATATGACGGAAAATCTGACAACGGTGGTGATGCCGATGGTTTTGCATGCAAACTCTTCCCCGGCCCTGGAAATGAATTTCATGGATGCAGAGCATGGAACAATTCTGATGACAATTGGGACTTGTACATGGTTTACCATCCTATTATTATAGACAGTTGTTGGTCGTACAAAGCCGGATATACTACCAACGGAAAAACAACAGGCAATGGCAGCGGTTTTAAGTTAGGTGGCGGTGGGTCAAGTGGTGGAGCTGCATTTCCACGTTCAACTGGTACTCATATCATCAGCAACTGTATTGCTTTCGAGAATCTTGCACTTGGTTTCGACCAAAACGGAGCAGCCGAGGGAATAGTTCTCATCAACAATATAGCTTGGGGAAATGCTTGCAACTATATGTTCAACGTACCCCTACAAAAAGGACATATTCATTTAAAAGGGTGTATAGGATTCAACGGTAGATATGAGAACTACAAAATTCTTCCCGAAAACATTGTAGAGCCATTGCATGCTAATGGCAACTCCTGGGAAGAAAACCAAGCTGAAAAATTCATCAGCCTCTCTCCATCACTTTTCATGGCTCCTCGAAAAGCTGACGGTTCACTACCCAAGAATGGTTTCGCACAACTAAAAGAGTAAACTTAAAATACTAAAGCATTAAGAGCGATGGAAGTATTCAGTAAAATGATTGCTACGGCATTGAACATTGCCGTACATCAAGTAAAAAATACATTGGCACTACTCGAAGGTGGAGCAACTATCCCCTTCATCAGCCGATACCGCAAGGAAGCAACCGGTGGACTTGACGAGGTACAGATAAGTGAAATAAACGACAGGAACAACAAACTCTGCGAAATAGCCAAACGGAAGGAAACCATTTTAAAGACTATCGAAGAACAAGGAAAATTGTCTTCCGAACTGAAGAACCGCATAGAGT
>CAZJFI010000313.1:0-2000 GCA_964545265.1 uncultured Phocaeicola sp. | reverse complement strand
GTCTTGGATATTCGGACAATTGGATTAACCAACGATTGAAAAGCATTGAAATCCGCAAGGAGCTGACAGATGAATGGAAAAAGCATGGTTTGCAAGAAAGTGTTCAATTCGC
Source organism: uncultured Phocaeicola sp. (assembly GCA_964545265.1). Lineage (GTDB taxonomy): Bacteria > Bacteroidota > Bacteroidia > Bacteroidales > Bacteroidaceae > Phocaeicola. The sequence continues at coordinate 1,888 of CAZJFI010000313.1, read as the reverse complement.
TACTTTGACTGACATCATTTATCAGACATGGTCGGATATGACTGCACGCCAGTACAAACAATTCAAAGGATTGAAGAAAGAGAACTTGCGTGATAATATGACCAATAAAGAATTGATTCTAAATATGCTTGCAGAATTATCAACTAAAGAAATCTCTGAAAGTAATCATCCTGAAACATTCGAAGACCATAAAGAAATAGCTGTTCAAGGTGGAGAAATTGCCCGCAATGCCCGAATGGAATTGGAAGCTAAAACCGGAAAGTCCGTCATCTCACCTTTGAATGCTAAAGAAGGATTGTTATTAAGCAAAGGAAACGAAGAAAACCAATGATTTTTTAATGAGTTCACAAGTTTATGGACCACAGACTTGTGAACTTAATGTAATTATCTGGAATAAAGTTGTTTACCTTCTAAAAACAGTTATTTCAATACAAAAACCCGAACGCCCACAACGGAATCTTGTTCCCTACCGCATATTCCATATCATCGGCAGCAATGAAGGCAGTTTGTTCACCGGCGATTTGCTTGCCATCCTTGCTCTTTCCGCCTGTTTCGATGACGTACTTTCTGTCGATGGTATAATCGGCACTACGGGTACAATATTCCACCCGATATTGGTAGGCTAACTGATTGACTATAAAGACTTCACGAACCGTTCCTTTGTTTACTTCATTCAGCGAAAGGGCATAAAGCAGATTAGGGTTTTCCTGTACTTTATCCATATCCTATCACCGTCCCAACCAAAGTTCAGGATTCAGTTTGGTAGTTTCCTTGCGAAGCTGGAAATGGAGCAAGACACTACCCGAAGCATCCTTATGGATGGTGCCGAGAGCCTGCTTGGTGGACACTTTATCGCCTTTCTTCACGGACACGGAGGAGAGGTTGCAATATACAGAAATGTAATTGCCGTGGCGCACAAGGATGTTGTTCAATCCATTGTATTTAAAGATGGCGGAAACTTCGCCATCGAAAATGGCACGGGCCTTGGCGCCTTCCTTACCCTTGATATCGACACCTTTGTTGTCGAGTTTCACATTGCGGAGGCCGTCTACCGCATACTGACCGTAACGGCTTACAATGACATAAGGGCCGGTTATAGGCATAGGAAGGATACCTTTGTTCTTTTCGAAACTGCCCGACAAACGACGGTCTTCGTTATTCATTTGGAATTGTTCCACCTTGTCCTTCTTCACCGCTTGTTTCTTAGGAGCCGGCTTACCTTCTTTCTTGGCTTGCTTGCGCGCTTCTTCTTCGGCACGCTTACGAGCCTTTTCTATTTCGGCTTCAATCAATCGGTCTATCTGTGCGTTCAGCTTTTGAGCCGAACGCTTCTTCTTATTGATTTCATTCTGTATACCCCGTTGTTTCTTCTTCAGATTGGCTACCAAAGTCTGGCGTTCCTTCTCTTGCTTTTCAAGCTTGAGCTTTTCTTCTTCGCTCTGTTTCAAGAGTTTTTCTTTGGCCGAGCGAGTAGTTTCAAGCTCAGCTTTCTTGGCATTGACTTGCTTTTGTTTTCGTTCTATCTCTTTGGCTTGCAAGCGTTGGAAGTTGGCATACTCTCTCACATAACGCAAACGCCGGTAAGTTTGACTCAAGTTATCGGCCGAGAAGATGAACATGAGTTTCTCTTGAATGGATTTGTTCCGATAGAGGTATTGTACGGAAGCTTCGTATTTTTCTTTTTTATCCTTCAGTTCGCGTTGCAAGGCACGTAGTTGGCGACTTAACGAATTGATTTCATTATTCAAGGCCTTTACATCGCGTTCAATGGCGGCTATGTATTTCTTACGTTCACTGATTTGCCCGGTGAGCAGGGCCAAATTGTCGAGCTGGCTCTTCACATCCTTCTTGGTAGAGCGCAACAAGGTTTCCGACTCTGCAATTTGTT
>CAZJFI010000312.1:0-2012 GCA_964545265.1 uncultured Phocaeicola sp. | reverse complement strand
TACGATAATTCACATCTTCTCGAAAAATACCCTGCTCTACCCCTTTCTGATAAAAGGCCATGGCAGAGTTGATATTTTCCCTACGTCTTGCTTCCAAGAACTCCACCACCTTGGGATATTTCTTGATATCCTCGAAGAAATATCGGCTGGTATGTTTGAATTCGTCGATAGTCATTTCGTAGAATCCAATGATAACCTCCAACACATTGTCGGCTTTCGATGCTACATTGGCCATGTACTCGTCCTCTTCATCCCGATGATTCCTAACTACCTCAACCAACAGTTCCTCCTTATCGGAGAAGAGTTCATACAACGTTCTCTTGGAAATAGACAAGCTTGATGCAATGTCATCCATCCGCACATTCTTTATTCCTTTCTCTGAAAAATATTCGGTGGCAGCCTTAATGACCTGCATCCGAATCATTTTTCTGTCTGTACGTTTCCTTCTACCGTTGTCTGTCATAACCTGTTAGAAAACTTTTTTGTTGAATTTAGTTTTCGGAAGTGCAAAATTACATATTTTTTTATACGAAGAAGCATACCAAAATCCTCTTTAACGATAAATAACGTGATTTCGGAAGAAAAGAATAGAATAAAAGAAACAAAGAGAATACAAATTGTTTTAAAGGAAGTAAAACATCGTTTTACGAAGAAGAAAATGACGTATTTCACCTCGTAAAACATCGTTTCACTAAAAGAGGAATCAATAGCTGCGTTTTTATTGCATAATTATCCATATACGGAAACAAAATTACACAAAAACGGGGTTTATAGATACATTTTTATGCAAAACAAGATACATTTTATAATATTATTTGTATTTTTGACGCCAATTTTAAAAACAACGAATAAAAAAAAAAAAAAAAAAACAGAAAGATTATGGTCAAGATTACAAAAGAAGCTGCCTTACTTTATCACTCACAAGGTAAGCCTGGTAAAATTGAAGTGGTGCCAACCAAACCCTATAGCACCCAAACTGACCTCTCACTGGCCTACTCTCCGGGAGTAGCAGAACCGTGTCTGGAAATTGAAAAGAACCCTAATGACGCCTATAAATATACTGCCAAAGGCAACTTGGTTGCCGTTATTTCCAATGGTACCGCCGTATTGGGATTGGGGGACATAGGTGCCATGGCCGGCAAACCGGTGATGGAAGGGAAAGGACTGTTATTCAAAATATATGGAGGTATCGATGTATTCGACATTGAAGTCAACGAAAAAGACCCTGACAAATTCATTGAAGCCGTAAAGGCTATCGCCCCAACCTTCGGGGGGATCAATCTGGAAGACATCAAGGCACCCGAATGTTTTGAAATAGAACGCCGTTTGAAGGAAGAACTTGACATCCCTGTGATGCACGATGACCAACACGGTACAGCCATCATTTCTTCAGCCGGTTTGATAAATGCCCTCGAAGTAGCAGGCAAGAAAATTGAAGATGTAAAGATTGTTGTGAACGGTGCCGGTGCTGCAGCCATTTCGTGTACCAAGCTTTATGAGGCATTGGGTGCCACTCACGAAAACATCATCATGCTCGACTCCAAAGGCGTTATCACCAGCGACCGCGAAGGACTGGATCGTCCGGGTAATGAGATGAAACGCTATTTTGCCACCGACCGTCGCAATGTACATACCTTGGAAGAAGCCATCAAAGGAGCCGATGTATTCCTGGGACTTTCGAAAGGTAATGTATTGTCACAAGACATGGTACGTAGCATGGCCGACCATCCTATCGTATTTGCTTTGGCCAACCCCGTGCCCGAAATCTCATACGAAGATGCCATGGCCGCCCGTCCCGACGTATTGATGTCGACCGGCCGTTCGGATTATCCCAACCAAATCAATAATGTAATCGGGTTCCCCTACATCTTCCGTGGTGCCTTGGACGTAGCCTCAACCGCCATCAACGAAGAAATGAAACTGGCCGCCGTACGCGCCATTGCCGCATTGGCCAAGCAACCGGTACCCGATGTGGTAAACGAAGTATACCATGTAAACAACTTCACCTTCGG
>CAZJFI010000311.1:0-2020 GCA_964545265.1 uncultured Phocaeicola sp. | reverse complement strand
TTCTTCTTTTTCTTTTTGGCAACGGGTTTCCGCTGCGTCTTTCGGGGCGCAGAAGCGGAAGTCTTGCGGGGAGTAGTGCCACGGGGCTTCTTGGGTGTGGTAGTGCTTTTGGTTTCTTTGACGGCCATAATATAAAAAGGTGTGACACCATGATTGTTATTCAGACGACTGAAAGGAGGAAGAATCTGTATACATCAACTGTATGTTTTCAGATTCTTCGTCACTACGTTCCTCTGAATGACAAAGGGGGTAATGCCACACCTTTAATTTAACTATTACTTAGTTTGTTCCAATTGCAAAGTTTTGGTCGGCTCGTCGCAAACTTCAGTTGGTCCAAAGTATTGGATAGGACCTGGGTATACATAACATGTATTCTTAGCCCATTCATCACGAGTAGCAGCAAACTTCTTGAAAGGAGCACCATCCAACTTAACGAGAGCCTTTTGGATAACCGGTTTCATTTCGCCATGACGACGTTCCATGTTCATCATCATTGTGATGGGCACACCACCTGCAATCCATTCTTCGGCAGGAGCTGTTGTGTTACGTACAGAAGACATATAACCAGTCTTTCCGTTAGCGATCAACATGGATGCTGTATAACCCAATGAATAGCAATAGTCTGCGTCGAAGTTAGAAGGAGCAGCACAACGGCCTTCATAACCAAAGAAGTGATGCTGAGCAGCAAACTTACCTACATACTTGCCTTCTTCCTTCCACTGTGCCAACTTAACAGCTACCATGTCGGACAACAATTTTTCTGTTTCAATCAACGATACCTGTACGTTACCGTGTGGGTCACGATCGAGTGTCAACTGACGGGCAACACCTTCTGGCAATGAAGCGTAGATGTCAGCATTTTCCTTCGACAACTTGCTGATGATGTATTCACGTTGTTGTGACTTCTTAACCATAGCAAATTCAGCAGCATTGTGAGCCAAGAAATCATTCAATTCGGCAATCAGTTTCTTCATAGCAGGAATGAATTCAATCAAACCTTCAGGAATCAGCACTGTACCATAATTGTTACCATCAACAGCACGATTAGCTACAGCTTGAGCGATATAAGTTACCACATCATCCAATGACATGTTGTTAGCCTCTACTTCTTCTGACACAATACAGATATTAGGTTGAACCTGCAAAGCACATTCCAAAGCAATGTGAGAAGCTGAACGACCCATCAACTTGATGAAGTGCCAATATTTGCGAGAAGAGTTACAGTCACGTTGGATATTACCAATCATTTCAGAATAAGTCTTACAAGCTGTATCGAAACCAAATGATGTTTCAATCATTTCGTTCTTCAAGTCACCATCGATAGTCTTAGGACAACCGATTACTTGTACGCCATACTTCTTGGCAGCATAATATTCAGCCAATACACAAGCATTAGTATTAGAGTCGTCACCACCAATAATAACCAAGGCATTGATACCTAATTCCTTGATAATTTCGTAACCCTTTTCAAATTGTTCTTCTTTTTCAAGCTTGGTACGTCCTGAACCAATAATGTCAAAACCACCTGTATTGCGATATTCATCAATGATATCAGCAGTAAGTTCCATATACTTATGGTCTACCAAGCCTCCAGGACCCAAAATAAAGCCATAAAGTTTACTATCCTTGTTCAACTTCTTGATACCATCAAACAAACCTGAAATCACGTTGTGACCACCAGGAGCCTGACCACCCGACAAAATTACACCTACATTGATTGCAGGATATTCTGTGGCTTGGCCTTCAACGAATTGGATTAACGGCATACCGTATGTGTTAGGGAACAAAGCTTTGATAGCTTCTTGGTCGGCAACAGATTGTGTTGCTTCGCCTTCCTTTGCGATAACAGCGCCTTTCAACGCCTTAGGAAGTTTTGGCTGATAAGCAGCTCTGGCAATTTGCAATGCACTTTTTGTCATATACTATTTAATTAAAGGTGTACTTTTTATTAATTGCAGCGCAAATTTCGCTCTTTTTTTGCAAATATGAAAACGTAACCAAATAAAAATGCTATCTTTGA
>CAZJFI010000310.1:0-2024 GCA_964545265.1 uncultured Phocaeicola sp. | reverse complement strand
TGATTATTTTGATGGAGGGAATGGGAGGTGTTTTTGTAGAACCTTTGGGAGGATTGCCTGATGTAACTCCTAATCTAAATCGTCTATCGGAAGAAGGAATATTCTTTACCCGATGTTATGCCAATAGTTTCCGTACCGATAGAGGAACAGTGTGTGCCTTGAGTGGTTATTTGGGACTTCCTACAGCTTCGGTTATGAAGATTCCTGCCAAGAGCCGTACATTACCTGCTATCTCTGAAGAATTGGTAAAAGCTGGCTATACAACTGATTTCTTGTATGGAGGTGACATTAACTTTACCAACATGAAAAGTTATTTGTTGAGTAAGGGATATCAGAAATTGACTGCTGATACGGATTTCTCTTTGTCGGAACAAACAAGTAATGCATGGGGAGTGAATGACGACATTACATTTGAACATTTATATAATCAGTTGAAGGATAGAAAAGATGGATCATGGATGACCACTTTCTTGACGCTTAGTAGTCACGAGCCCTTTGATGTTCCTTATAACCGTTTGGAAGATAAGATACCGAATGCCTTTGCCTTTACGGACGATTGCTTGGGTAAATTTATTGAAAAGCTGAAACAAACACCTGTATGGGATAATTTGTTGGTGGTGTGTATACCCGATCATGGCTTCCGATATCCTAAAGAAAAGGTAGACAGAGGTGGAGAGTTCTCACACATTCCTATGTTATGGTTGGGTGGAGCCGTGAAACAACCGATGAAGATTGATAAAATTATGAATCAAACTGATATGGCTGCTACCTTGTTAGGACAGTTGGGTTTGGATCATTCCATGTTCACTTTCAGTCGGAATGTGTTAGGAAGTGCCTATACTTATCCTTTCTCTTTCCATTGCCATGGTGGTGGCTTTGCATTCCGTGATAGTACCGGAGTCAGTGCTTATGATACGAAAGCCAATCAGGTCTCTTTTGAAGAGCCTTCGACCAGTGAGGAACGACTGAATAAAGGAAAAGCCATCCTTCAGAGTGTTTATGATGATTTGGGAAGCAGATAACTTTATGCGGTTATCTGCTTTTCTATAAAGTAGCGTGGACGACGTTTTACTTCCTTATATATTTTACCGATATATTCACCTATAATTCCAATGGCGGTAAGAATAGCTCCTCCGATAAACCATAAAGAAACAAGTAATGAGGTCCATCCGGGTATGGTATGACCTATGGCATGTGTATAAAGAGCATAGCCAATGATGCCGATGGCTACTAACATGAACAAGATTCCGAATGAGGTAATCAGACGAAGGGGCTTGACAGAGAATGAAGTGATGCCATCAATGGCAAAGTTCAGCATCTTGGACAACGGATATTTGGATTCTCCGGCAAAACGTTCCTTACGGTCGTAATATACTGATGTGGACGGATATCCTAAGCTACGTACCATACCTCTGAGGAATAAGTTACGTTCGGGATGAGAAACCAAGGCTTGCAAGGAGCGCTTGCTCATCAATCGGAAATCGGCATGGTTATAGACAATGTCACCTCCCATGGTACGCATGAGTTTGTAGAATAGTTGTGCTGTATGTTTTTTAAAAAAAGTATCGGTTTTACGTTCTTTCCGTACTCCATAAACAATGTCATAACCTTCGTTAAACTGCTGAGTCATTTCGATAATGGTTTCTACGTCATCTTGTAAATCGGCATCGATGGAAACGATAGCATCGAAACGGCTGGTAGAACTCCATTCCAAACCGGCCCATAAAGCTTGTTGATGTCCTACATTATGTGCTAATTTCAAACCCATGACCCGGGGATTCTCTTTAGAGAGTTGTTCTATCAGGCTCCATGTAGCGTCCTTGCTCCCATCATCAACATATAGTAGATAGCCTTCGGATATAACGGCTTGATGTTCCATTCGTAACAGAATATCTGAAAGTTGGCGAGTGGTTTCTTTCAATACTTCTTCCTCGTTATAACAAGGAACTACGATGATAAGCTTGGTGGTACTCATACAGATTCTCTTTTATGTTTAAAAACGAAACGGACTAATAAAAAGTTGA
>CAZJFI010000309.1:0-2043 GCA_964545265.1 uncultured Phocaeicola sp. | reverse complement strand
TACCTTATTATATAATAAATATCAACCACGAAATACATATCATTTGGGAATAGTAATTGGGATATAATTCACTATACCTTCATCGCAATCACATCGTCCAAATTCGTAGTATATTGTTTGGAGATATATTCCCTTTTCAATTGCCACCCTTTTTCGTTGCCTTGAACAGCAACACGGATTTTGTTATATCCATTCTTCCGGTTAATCGCATCAATGGTTTTGGCCAATGCTGCTTGTTTTTCCCTATTCATAGTATCAAACAGATTACCTTGAATGGCATTATCACGACAGATTCCCCATACAATCACACCAGCTTTCTTGTAAAAATAGCTGTCACCACCTTTCCAATCAACTCTTAACAGTTTGACTGCCGTTGACACCAATTCCTGATGATTATTGGTTGGCACAATCAAATTTATCGTCCGATAGATATAATTTTGAGGTAAATCTTCACGGAATCTACTGGTATGGGCGAAGACGGTTATGGAGCTGCATACTGTATGTTGTTCACGAAGTTTCCTGGCACATTGGGCAGCAAAATTGGCAATAGCTTCTTCTATATCCGACAGCTTATCAAGTCCCTGTTCAGCAAAAGAACGGCTGGTACATATCGACTTCTTATGTGGCAGTTCTTCAATGGAAATACAGCTTTCACCTCTAAGTTCCTTCCATGTACGGACACCGGTAACAGTCAGTTCCCGTCTAATCCAGGATTCCGATTTCTGAGTCAAATCCCAAGCAGTTTTGATTCCATGATAAGCCAATTTATTGACACTTCTATAACCAATGCCCCAAACATCTTCTACCGGGAATAACTTCAATGCTTTTTCCCTTTTCTCATCCGAATCAATCAGACAAACACCTTCATAGCCTTTATGCTTCTTGGCGAACTTGGATGCCATTTTTGCTAATGTCTTTGTCGGAGCGATGCCCAATGAAATAGGAATGCCGGTACCTTTGTGAATGTAACGAACCATCTTCTTACAATAGTCCGTTAACTGCTCAGAGGTTCCCATGCCACTAAAATCCAGGAATGCTTCATCAATGGAATAAACATCAATCTTTGGTGAGTATTTGGAAAGCAAAGACATGACACGACGGGACATATCGCCATACAAGTTATAGTTGGAAGAGAAAACAGCTACATCATTCTGTTCAAGTTTCTCCTTTACCTGATAGAACACATCGCCCATCTTTATGCCCAATGCCTTACTTTCTTCGGAACGGGCTATAACACATCCGTCATTATTGGAAAGCACAACGACTGGTTTGCCTATGAGGTCGGGATGAAAGACTCTCTCACAGGAACAATAGAAGTTATTGCAGTCAGCCAGTCCGAAAAGCTCCATGGAATCAGAATTTATGGAAACGTTTGATAGCCGAAGTAATCACGCCCCACACCATAAAATCGTTATCTTCCGTCACTTTGATTGGGCTGTATTTCTTATTGGCAGGGATTAACCAGGCACAATTGTTTGCTTCGTCCAGTTTGAATTGTTTCAAAGTGAACTCTCCATCAATAAAAGCGGCTACATAATCCCCGTTTTGGGCTTCAAGTGACTTGTCGATAATGACAATATCTCCGTCTGATATACCTATATCACTCAATGAATCACCAGAAACTTTGGCATAAAATGTGGTTTCAACATGACGGATTAAAGTCTTGTTTAAGTCAATGGATTCGGTCAAATAATCTTGGGCAGGACTGGGGAATCCTGCCTTGATACCACCATCTGCATACGGAAGGTTCAGTTCCGTAGACAGGTCGGCTGAGTATATGGTAAGTTTTACTTCATCTTTCATGGTACAAAGATAGTGGAAGATTTCAACAATATCTAATAACCTGTATGTTGATAGAGGTTTTTCTCTGCAATTCTTCTGAACTCATAAGGTATGTTTTTCAATTTGACCTTAAATCCGCAGCATAAATTTCATTTGTAAAAGACTCAGAATAATCCATCCGGCTTTCGCCATCCTTACAGGCGAAGGTCGGATGATCGTTGAAAACAATCAGTATTAGATACAACATCCCCTTTCCCCAAC
>CAZJFI010000308.1:0-2053 GCA_964545265.1 uncultured Phocaeicola sp. | reverse complement strand
TCGGTCATGGTGTTGTAACGGAACTCGTATCGACGTTTCAGAAATTCCTCCAGACGGATGGCGGTATCTTGCTCCTTGGGCATCGCCTGACGCTCGCCAAACCCTTTCACTTCGGTGTAGACATTGTGGAAGGTGGTGCGGATGCCCACTTCGTCCTCGTGCTCGTAATAATGGCGCAAGGTGCGGACAACCGCCTCTTCTTCGGGAATGCCCGATTTGTAACATTCCATGGCCAAGCGGGGGAGCAATGGTTCGATGCCATCGCTTCTCTTCCAGTTCTCCATTTGTTCAAGTGTCCGTTGCAGGGTAGTTTGAAACAATGTCTTCAAAGTATGATAGGAGTCGTATCCCGGCTCCATACGGCTCAGCGGATTCTCCTCAGTTAATCGATGCTCGCGATAGCTGGAACCTTTATACAAGCCATCGGGTTGAGTCATGCAGAAGGGCACCGCATCAGGATTGTAATAGGGGCATTCGTCCACCGTCATCCGGCAACTTTGTTGCAAGGTGGGTTCCTTTAAGGTGATGGGGAAGGGGAATAACGGTTGGTAACATTTTACGGCCAACTGATAAGCTTGTGCATGGAAGAGCGAAGCCTGTTCTTCGGTGGTGGGGAGCGAACCGTCGGGCAAGGAGAAGCGTACCCAAATCTTTACGCTCTTTCCGCTTGAGCCACCGAAGGCTGCCATGGTTTGCGGAAGCAAGGCAGCTTGCGATTTGATGTGCTCCACTTCGGCCCAACCTGAAAGTCGGTTCACTTCGATTTGCACCAATCCGTTGTACTCCTTGAATTGTCGACCGTTCCCTTCCGTGCGCCGGTAGGTTACGGCCGGATACACCCGAGGGATTCTGTTGATATGGATGAAATGAGCTTGCGACCCTTCCAAACCGGGAAGGGCAAGTCTCAATTGGGAGATATAAGCTTCCTTGTTTTCGTGCTTTACCTTTTCAATGAACGCCTCCATCGAACAAAGGCTCCATTTAATTGTTGAATTTGTTTCCCTAATCAATGTAATCTTCATAATTTATCTGTTTTTATTGAAAAATCGGCTTTAAATGCTTGTTGCAGCCTTACAAAGATAATAAATCAAAATGCAAAAGTCAAGTAGTTTGAAAAGATTTTTAAACATCTAAAATTCTTGGAAAGAAGCTGATGGATTCTCCGTTTCTATACGTTTATACCTTTGTACTTCACCGCAGTACGATGATACTCCACTGTAGTACAATTATACTGCACCGCAGTTTGTTCGTACTCCACCGCAGTACAATGGATTTTCCTTATAAAATTTGTATTTCCTTTTTTCTTTTGTTATATTTGTAAGCGATATGAATGATTAATGAGGATACCATGGCAAAGTACATCAAACAAGAAATGACCGACTTGCAGAAGACGGGCGAACAAAAGTCGTTCTACCGGATGAAGGTTGAACGGAATATAGATACTCAGGAGTTTGTAGAACGCATGTGTCATCCCGGCTCGGGCTTGAGCAGGGGAGAAGCTGTCAGTGTGTTGATACGTGCGGCCGATACGTTGGCTGCCTTATTGGCCGAAGGCTATTCGGTCAGTCTGGATGAATGGGGAACATTCAAGGCTACCATTGGCTTGGAGAAGGACAAGGAGATGGATACCATTGACGGTGACGAGCCTAAGCATAATGCCCGCAGTCTTCGGGTGGATGGGGTGAACTTCCGCACCGACAAGAAACTGGTATTGAACATCAATCGTCGTTGCCAGTTGGAGCGTGCAGGCATTTCGCGCTTGCGCAAATCACCCTACACCAAAGAAGAGCGTCTGCAAAAGGCCAAAGACTACATCGGGGAACATAAACTCATGCGCGTAAAGCACTACATGGCATTGACGGGACTTTCGCACACGGTGGCGGCCAAGGAACTCCGCGAGTTTTCATACGACAAGGGTTCGGGCATCTCTGCTGTGGGGCGCGGAAACACCATAGTTTATGTATTAAGTTGATTTTAAAGTATTTGCATGGAATACGCTATTAAAAGGACAAGGAAAGTGTGCAAGGAAAGTGTGTAAGGAACTTCCCTACAC
>CAZJFI010000307.1:0-2075 GCA_964545265.1 uncultured Phocaeicola sp. | reverse complement strand
TGGCTACAGAAGTACCTGTACCCATCGAAAGACCCACTTGGGCATGGTTCAAGGCAGGGGCATCGTTGGTACCATCGCCGGTAACCGCTACTACGGCCCCTTTCTTTTGCAGGAGTTGTACCAGACGTTGCTTGTCCATGGGGCGGGCACGACTCATCACCTTTATATCGAGTACTCTGTTGAGTGCTTCTTCATCGCTCAGTGCGGCAAATTCCACTCCTGTAATGCGATTGCGTTCTGTATCTTCAGGCTTCCACAAACCTATCTGACGGGCTATTTCTGTAGCTGTACCTGGGGTATCACCTGTTACAATCTTAATGCCGATGCCTGCACTCTGGCATTTACCTACGGCTTCGGGTACATCCAGGCGGATAGGGTCACTGATGGCAAAAATACCCAAGAATGTCATGCCACCTTCGTTCACCAACTCGGCGCAATCGTTGCTTGCTCCTTCAGGAACCACCTTATAAGCAATGCCTAAAGTACGCATGGCCATGTTCTGGTAAGCCAAAAGTTGGGCATTGTATTGGGCGATGGTTTCAGCAGGAAGGTTGCATTTGCCCATCACAATTTCGGGAGCTCCCTTTACATACAGTACTTTCTTTTGCTTGATAGGAGAGTTGACCAAGGTGGCCATGTACTTCCGTTCAGTAGAGAAGGTCAATTGGTTTACTACTTGAGCCTTTTCGCGCAACACAGCATAGTTCTTGCCTTGCGAGTTCAGCCACAAGAGCAAAGCCACTTCGGTGGGGTTTCCTACACCCGATGGTTTCATACCTTCTTCGGCCTCTTCGAGGAAAGCTGTAGAGTTGGCACTGATGCCTTCAGCTATCACATCCATCTGACTTTCATCCACTTTGGCTTCGTGTACCTGCATCAGGTTTTGAGTAAGTGTACCCGTCTTGTCGGTACAGATAACAGTGATGGCTCCCATGGTTTCACAAGCATGCATCTTGCGCACCAGATTGTTGGTCTTCAGCATTCGGCGCATGTTCAATGCCAAACTTAAAGTAACACTCATAGGGAGACCTTCAGGCACTGCTACCACAATCAGCGTAACGGCCATCATGAAATATTTCAAGACAATGCGTGCTATGTGCAAACATTCGTGCCAACCGGTAATGTCGGTCATCGACAGATATTGGTACAAGTCCTTTCCTGTAAATATAATAAAGGTAAGTCCAGCGATGGTGAATCCCACTTTCTCGATGAACTTGGCCAACTTACCCAATTGAATGTTAAGTGGGGTTTCCTCCTGGTTCTGTTCGGTGGCTTGCTGGGCTACCTTACCAATTTCTGTAGCATCACCCACTCTCACTACTTGCATTGTGCCATGACCATCGGTAACGGTGGTACCTCTCATCACTTCATTGCTGGGGTAGGTTGCTTCTTCATCGAACGAAGCCTCATCAGTGGTTTTGCTCACCATCAACTCCCCGGTAAGGTTTGATTCGTTGATTTGAAGTGAAATGGCCTCTGTCAGCACTCCATCGGCAGGTACTTCTTCGCCGGTATTCAGAATGACAATGTCGCCCACCACCACTTCCTTTCGTGGAATCTCTTGTATTTTCCCGTTTCTGCGTACAGTTACAGGAGTTTCTTCACCCACCGCATTCAGCAGTTCGAACTTCTTGTTGGCATCATATTCAAAATAGAAACCGATGCCTGTAGCCAGGAAGATGGCGAAAAAGATACCGATGGTTTCTGCATATTCTCCCTCAATAATGGAGATAACGAGTGAGAAAAAGGCTGCTACCAGCAAGATGCGTATAACGGGGTCGTTGAATTTTTCGAGGTAAAGTTTCCATATGGAAGCCTTTTTAGGCGGTGTAAGCAAGTTCATACCATGCTTTTCGCGGCTTTCCAGTACTTCCTTGTCGATCAAGCCTATAGCGCTATTTGTCAGTTTTGTTAAATCCATAGATGTCATTTTAATAAGTGCGTTGCAAAGTTACAATTAAAATCCATGATAGTTGGTTGAATTAAGTCTTTTTATCAAAAAAAGCGCTTTAACTTTTGCAGATGTCGCAGATTTGTTCTACTTTTGCACTCACTAAAGGAAACAATACCTTTAC
>CAZJFI010000306.1:0-2096 GCA_964545265.1 uncultured Phocaeicola sp. | reverse complement strand
CAGATTTTTCGGACGAAGTCCTCAACAACTCGTCTTCACTACGTTCAGAATGACACGAGGCGGAGAAAATGAAAATATAATGAAAAGAGCAATATTCCCCGGAACATTCGACCCCTTTACGTTGGGACATCATTCCATCGTAAAGCGCGCATTGAGTTTTATGGACGAAGTCATTGTGGCTATCGGCATCAATGAAGACAAACGTTGTTTGATTCCTATAGAGAAACGTATCGAAATGATACAACAACTCTACGCAGAGGAGCCTCGGGTAAAAGTGATGGCTTATCGTGGCTTGACCGTGGATTTCGCCAAGGAACAGCAGGCGGATGTTATTGTTCGGGGCATTCGTTCGGTTAAGGATTTTGAATACGAAGAAGGCATTGCCGATGTTAATAAAAAGTTAAGTGGTATAGAGACCGTTTTTCTTTTTACAGAACCGGATTATTCTTCGGTAAGTTCGAGTGTAGTTAGGGAATTGTTGCACTATGGCAAGGACGTAAGCATGTTCTTGCCCGAAGGAATGGAGATTTGAATATGAAAAGAACAAAACTTATTGCAGGCTTGCTTGCCTGCATTTTTTCTATCGCCTTTGTACAGGCGCAAAACAATAAGAATTATGGTAAATCGGCCGCCCGTAAGTTGCAGATAGCTGAGTTTGCCATAGCCAATCTGTATGTAGACTCTGTAGACGAAAACAAGTTGGTGGAAGAGGCGATTATCGGTATGCTGAAAGACCTTGATCCGCACTCCACTTATTCCAATCCCGAAGAAGTGAAGAAGATGAACGAGCCGTTGGTTGGTAATTTCGAAGGTATTGGCGTGCAGTTCAATATGGCGGAAGACACCTTGTTTGTTATTCAACCCGTTTCGGGCGGTCCTTCGGAAAAGGCGGGTATCTTGGCGGGCGACCGCATTGTAGCCGTAAACGATACGGCCATTGCAGGTGTAAAGATGAGTCAGGAAGACATTATGCGTCGGTTGAGAGGTCCCAAAGGCACGAAAGTATACTTGAAAGTAGTACGTCGTGGGGTAGACGAACAACTTCCTTTTACCATTGTAAGAGATAAAATTCCGGTGTATAGCTTGGACGCTTCGTATATGGTGAAAGATAAGATAGGCTACATCAAAATCAACCGTTTCGGAGCAACAACCCATAAAGAATTTGTAGAAGCTTTCCGTGCCTTGAAGAAACAAGGAATGAAGGACTTGATTCTCGACCTTCAAGGCAATGGGGGTGGTTATCTGAATATAGCCATCGACTTGGCCAATGAGTTTCTTGAAAAGGGAGAACTGATTGTTTATACCGAAGGACGTCGGAACCCACGTAGTGAGTTTTTGGCAAAAGGTGATGGTGAATTCCGCAAAGGTCGTTTGGTGGTGTTGGTCGATGAGTTCTCGGCTTCGGCCAGCGAGATTGTTTCGGGTGCCATCCAGGATTGGGACAGAGGGGTAGTGGTAGGTCGCCGAACCTTTGGCAAGGGTTTGGTACAACGCCCCGTCGATTTGCCCGACGGTTCTATGATTCGTCTCACCGTTGCCCGTTATTACACTCCTGCCGGTCGATGCATCCAAAAGCCTTACGAAAGCATTGAAAAGTATAATGCTGACCTTATCGAACGTTATAATAGTGGCGAGATGATGAGTGCCGATAGTATCCATTTCCCTGATTCTTTACGGACAAAAACTTTGAAGCTCGGTCGTACGGTATATGGTGGTGGAGGTATCATGCCCGATTATTTCGTACCGGTAGATACTACTCTCTTTACTGATTATCATAGCAAGCTGAGCAATAAGGGAGTATTGTTGAAAACCCACTATAAACTGATAGATGCTCATCGGGAGGAATGGAAAAAGAAATACGAAGATTATGCTTCTTTCCAGAAGAAGTTCGACCTTTCGGACAAGTTGATGAAGCTACTGATTGAAGAAGGGAAACAAGCCGGTGTGGAATATAACGAAGAGCAATACGAGAAGTCGGCTCCACTCATGAAATTGCAATTGAAAGCCCTCATTGCCCGCGACCTTTGGGATATGAATGAGTATTACCATACCATCAATGCCGTGAACGAAAGTGTAAACAAGGCGGTGGAACTTAT
>CAZJFI010000305.1:0-2096 GCA_964545265.1 uncultured Phocaeicola sp. | reverse complement strand
TAAATGCATGGGCCGCAAATGATTTGGGTTTAAAGGAAGGAACACCTATCTGTTATCGTGCAGGTGACCAACCTAACAATGCCCTTTCACTGAATGTATTTAATCCGGGTGAAATTGCATCAACAGCAGGAACTTCAGGTGTAGTATATGGTGTAAACGGTTCGGTTAATTATGACCCAAAGTCCAGAGTTAACACATTTGCTCACGTAAACCATACAGTAGATCAGACTCGATTGGGTGTATTGCTCTGCATCAACGGAACAGGTATCTTGAATTCATGGGTGAAGCGTACGGTTGCACCTGAAGGTATTTCGTATGGCGAGATGAATGATTTGGCTAACCAGGTACCCATTGGATGTAATGGTGTAAGTATCCTTCCATTTGGTAATGGTGCTGAACGCATGCTCGAAAATCGCGAGACCGGTTGTTCAATACATGGATTGAACTTTAACACTCACGGAAAACAACATATTATTCGTGCTGCCCAGGAAGGTATCGTTTTCTCTTTCAAATATGGTATCGATATTATGGAAAGTATGGGTATTCCAGTTCAAAAGATTCATGCCGGTCATGCAAATATGTTCTTGAGTCCGATATTCCGTGACACATTGGCTGGCGTAACAGGAGCAACCATTGAACTGTATGATACAGACGGCTCAGTAGGTGCTGCGAAAGGTGCCGGTATAGGTGCTGGAATCTATAAGGATAATAATGAAGCTTTTGCTACATTGGACAAGTTGGCAATTATTGAACCGGAAGAAAACGACGTACCAAAATATGCTGAAGCATACGCACGCTGGAAGGAACTTCTTGAAAGAGTATAATAAAACAAACAGTATAATCAATTTATTAACTTAAATAACTAAAAGAATTATGGCAAAAGAATTTTTCCCAGGAATTGAAAAAATCAAGTTTGAAGGTGTAGAAAGCCGCAATCCAATGGCTTTCCGTTATTATGACGCTAATAAGGTTGTCATGGGTAAGACTATGGCAGAATGGTTGAAGTTTGCTATGGCATGGTGGCATACTTTGTGTGCTGAAGGTGGCGACCAATTTGGTGGTGGTACTAAGAAATTCCCATGGAACACAGCTGCAGATAAGGTTCAAGCTGCTAAGGATAAAGTAGATGCAGGTTTTGAATTTATGCAAAAGATGGGTATTGAATACTATTGCTTCCATGACATCGACTTGTGTACAGAAGCTGACACTGTTGAAGAATACGAAGCAAACTTGAAGGAAGTAGTTGCTTATTTGAAGCAAAAGCAAGCTGAAACAGGTATCAAGTTGTTGTGGGGTACAGCTAACGTATTCGGTCATGCCCGTTATATGAATGGTGCTGCTACAAATCCTGAATTTGATGTGGTTGCTCGCGCAGCTGTTCAAATCAAGAACGCTATCGACGCTACTATCGAATTGGGTGGTACCAACTATGTATTCTGGGGTGGTCGTGAAGGTTACATGAGCCTTTTGAACACTGACCAAAAGCGTGAAAAGGAACACTTGGCTCAAATGTTGACTTTGGCTCGTGACTATGCTCGCGCTAAGGGCTTCACTGGTACATTCTTGATTGAACCTAAGCCAATGGAACCATCTAAGCACCAATATGATGTTGATACTGAAACTGTAATCGGTTTCTTGAAGGCTCATGGCTTGGAAAAGGACTTCAAGGTTAATATTGAAGTTAACCACGCTACATTGGCCGGTCATACATTCGAACACGAATTGGCAGTTGCTGTTGACAACGACATGCTTGGTTCTATCGATGCTAACCGTGGTGACTATCAGAATGGTTGGGATACTGACCAATTCCCAATTGACAACTATGAATTGACTCAAGCTATGATTCATGTAATCCGTAACGGTGGTTTCGGTAACGGTGGTACTAACTTCGATGCCAAGACTCGTCGTAACTCAACAGATTTGGAAGATATCTTTATTGCTCATATCGCTGGTATGGATGCAATGGCACGTGCTTTGGAAAGCGCAGCTAAGTTGCTCGAAGAATCTCCATACAAGAAGATGTTGGCTGACCGTTACGCTTCATTCGATAGCGGTAAGGGTAAGGAATTCGAAGAAGGCAAGATGACTTTGGAAGA
>CAZJFI010000304.1:0-2105 GCA_964545265.1 uncultured Phocaeicola sp. | reverse complement strand
GTATTTACCGTTTATTTGCCGGAGTATGACAATAGCACGAATCCTGCAACTGTCTCTGTTGTTATCGACGGAAAGACTTATACCATCGAGTTCAAGGACTATGTGGATGGTTCGGCTACGGGCGATGCTTATTCTATTGTGCGCAATCATTACTATCAGTATACGATTACAAGTGTATCTCCAACGGAAACCGCAATGGAAGTTTTGATTAGCATCAATTCTTGGAACAAGAAGAAGCATGAATATGGTGAGACTGACCTTGTGCAGTAAGAACGTATAAACATTTAAAGTATGAAGAATATGAAGAATCATATATATATATTATTGGTTTTGGCAGGATTGTTTTTTCTCCCTTCTTGCAATGCCGCTATGGAGGACAGTTTGGAGGAAATCAACCGACAAGCTACGGAATATGCAGATCTGGTTATCTCCATAAATACTCCTGAGCTGCATGTTGCTTCGAGAACGATTGCCAATGACCCGGAAAACGAGGGCGATAGCTGGACTACATGGGAAAAGTTTGTGGATGGTGCGCTGCTCTATCATGTAACTTTGTTTGTGATTGACAACAACGGTACTTTGGTGGGTTATAGAAATATCTATAATGGAAGTGGAGATGTCAATCAGGCCAATGGTTTTTATGAAAGCGGAACTGTGAATACTGCTGCGGAAACAGGTGTTCAAGTAAAAGCCACTTTTGATTCAGCTGCTCCGATGCATGGTGATATTGAGAAATTGAAGCCGGGCAATTATAAGTTGGTTGCTGTGGCGAATTATTCATCGGTTGAAGCTAATGGTGATTCCTATGCAGGTTTAGGTATTGCAGGTGAAGATGGTACGGATAATTACAACGGAATAGGTAATTTCCCAAGTATAGTTTCCGGTATCATCAGTGGATTTAGTAGCTCTGCAGGTTTGGCAGACTTCACACAAACTGGAACCAATGGTGCTTCATTCTTTACCTATCAGTTGAATTCCGGTGATGACCGGGTATGCAAACTGATGCCTCAAGCTTTGGTGATGGTACGTAATGTTACTCTTCAGGCAGGGACTAATCAAATTGACGGTTTGCTCTCCAGAACATTTGCAAGAGTTCGCCTGGATGTGAAGAACAACGATGCGTCTGCTTTCGTCGGTGTCTCCAGTCTTTCGTTCAATGGAGCCTATGCTTCACAAAAGGCCTACCTCTTTAATGACGTTGCTGCCGGGGATGCCAATTTGTACAGCCATTTTTCGCTTTATGAAGATACAAAGGGCACGTTGGATGTTTCCTCGGAAGATGCAATTGTAACCTCTCCGGCTCAGATGGAGCAATTACCGGCAGGTGTATCTTACAATATCTTTGATTGCTATATTCTGGAAGGTCAGATTACTGCTGATTATGCATTCACCTTTACGGCCAGTTATTGGACTTCAGGAACCGGAGGTAGTTCTACACAGAACTATCAGATAGAGGAATGGGGACCTACCGGTTCGAGTGGCGATGGCTCAGGTTTGTTGGACTATTTTGTATTCATCAGAATTAACACCGAAGACTCAAATGTTTTGTTTAAGGCTCCGAAAAATACAGGTAATATTTCAACTCAGGATGCAGGTAATGCGGCAACGGACAATTCCTCTACACCTTTAGATCCTACGTATATTTGGGAGATTGTCCCTACGTCGAAGTCCGAAAATGATAAAAGAGGTGTTGCTTATGGTTATCTTCAGTCGATAGGCTCCAGTCTTTATTTGCAGGCGTATGACGGTGGGGAAGATAAGGTTGCGAAAATCGGTTACAATGAATCATCTTTGATTTTCAAGATCAATTTTGACAGTGAAGATGAAAAGGGTAGTATTTATAGCGAATATAATGGCTCATATTATTATCTGAATAGTTCAGGTGAATGGACTTTAGTGACAGGAACTGAATACCCAATATCCACAAATAGTGATAAACTATATGAACGAATAACTTTTGAAACAATTATTGGTGCAAAGGGTGAGCAGAAAGATGTGGAAATTAAGAAGTCTATAGAAATGTATTCTTATGAAGGAACTACTCCTGCCAATGAAATAAGAAGGAACGATTTCTTTTGGGGGATTATCCCATTGAAAGTGAATTA
>CAZJFI010000303.1:0-2140 GCA_964545265.1 uncultured Phocaeicola sp. | reverse complement strand
CCGAAGTGTTTGAGGCTCTCAATAAGGTGGATAACAATATCCTGAAATTGGATACGGTGGATGAGGCTTACATTCAGAAAGTGGACCGTCCCACTGGACATTACGATTTGAAACAGATTCTGGAATGCATGAAGGCATTCAACGGAAACCTCATCATCCAAACCATGTTCATGAAAGGAAAGGATGTGGACAATACGGGCGATGCCTATGTGCTTCTTTGGTTGGAAGCGGTGAAGGAAATTGCTCCCCGACAGGTAATGATTTACACCATCGACCGTGAAACTCCCGATAAGGAACTGGAAAAAGCAACTCATGAAGAATTGGACCGCATTAGTACAATGGTAAAAGAAGCCGGTATTCCTGTTTCGGTTTCCTATTAAAGAAACATATAGTATCATTCTTCGCTTTGCTCAGAATGACAAAAGTATTAAACATCTTCTTACTCCGTTTGTTTATAGGAAAACAACGGAAAGAAGATGCAACTGAATTTAGGACAACACATGAACGACTTCTTGGTAGAAGTCTTGGGAATCAGTAAGGATTTTGCCGATTTATTTGACGAGGCCCTTATTGCTTTGTTGATGATTGCCATTGTAACGGGAATAAACTATATCTGTCAGGCCTTGTTGGTCAGAATTGTCAAGCGGGTAGAGAAAAGACATTGGAGTCGTCTGCTCATCAAACGGAAAGTATTGCACCATTTGTTACACATTTTGCCGGGTATTTTTCTGTTTCTGCTTCTTCCTTTGGCCTTTGTGCAGGCTCCAAAGCTCTTAGCTTTTGCCCAGCGCATCTGCGTAGTCTATATCATTTATTCGGTTCTGCTTACATTCAATGGAATGTTACTCATTGTACTCGATGTCTACAATTCCAAGGACGAACGGCGTAGCCATCCCATCAAAGGGGTGATTCAGATATTCCAGGTATTGTTGTTCTTTATAGGAGGCATCATCATTGTTGCCATCCTGATTGACAAATCTCCTGCCACGTTGTTTGCCGGATTGGGTGCATCGGCAGCAGTACTGATGCTTATATTCAAGGACAGTATCCTGGGGTTTGTAGCGGGGGTACAGCTATCAGCCAACGATATGATACGGTTGGGCGATTGGGTTCAGTTGCCGAAAGATAATGCCAACGGATTGGTGGAAGAAATCACTCTGAATACGGTAAAGATACGGAATTGGGACAATACCATTTCTACAGTGCCCCCTTATACTTTGGTGAATACCAGTTTTATCAATTGGCGGGGTATGAAGGAAGGTGGCGGGCGACGGGTACTGAAGAACATCAAGCTCGATGTAAATACACTTACTTTTTGTACTTCCGATGAATTGGATGCCATTCGTCGACGCATTCCATTGATGAAAGATTATGAGGCAAGAATCGGTGAAATACCGACCAATGCCCAGTTATACCGTATTTATATTATCCGTTATCTGAATGCAAATCCCGAAGTGAATCAGGAAATGGATTTGATTGTCACCCAAAAGGAAGCGACAGAATACGGTGTACCCATTCAGGTTTATTTCTTTCTGCGCAATAAGATATGGAATGAGTATGAACAAATTCAGTCCGATATCTTCGACCACTTGTTGGTAATGGTAAAAGAATTCGGACTGAAGTTATATCAATATTCAGAATAATCAGGAAATGATTTCTTTGGCTCTATCCAAAGCGATGTTAATGTTGGGGCAAATATTGTCTTTACCCAACATTTCGCAGAAGCCGGTCTTTTCCAATACTTTCTGTACCTTTTCGTTTACACCCGAAAGTACAATCTGAATGTTTTCCTTTTGTGACATTTCGCAGAGGTGACCCAAATTGTGGATACCGGTAGAATCGATGAAAGGTACCTTACGCATACGGACAATACGTACTTTAGGACGTGAACGGTCGCCCAATTGTGACATCATTTCTTCAAACTTAGTAGCAATACCAAAGAAGTAAGGACCGTTGATTTCGTATACTTCCACACCTTCGGGTACAAGGAGATGTTCTTCGTGCACTTCCAAATCCGATTCCTTGTTGGGGTCGATTTCGTCCTTGATAACCGATATTTCGGTGGTTTCCATTACACGACGCATGAACAATACACAGGCAATGACCAATCCCACTTCAATGGCTACGGTCAAGTCAAAGA
>CAZJFI010000302.1:0-2142 GCA_964545265.1 uncultured Phocaeicola sp. | reverse complement strand
GCCGGTGGTGCTGTATATTCTCCCGCTTTAACAGACTTTACCTTGATGATGGAAGGTACATCGTACATGTTCTTGACAGGTCCTAAGGTAGTGAAGACAGTAACAGGTGAAGATGTAACTCAAGAAGAACTTGGTGGTGCAAGCGTACACTCAACCAAGAGTGGCGTAACTCACTTTACCGCCGAAACAGAAGAAGAAGGTTTGGCACTTATCCGCCAATT
The DNA here is from genome assembly GCA_964545265.1 of uncultured Phocaeicola sp. GTDB lineage: Bacteria > Bacteroidota > Bacteroidia > Bacteroidales > Bacteroidaceae > Phocaeicola. The sequence goes on along the minus strand of CAZJFI010000302.1, from coordinate 1,921 downwards.
GTTGAGCTACATTCCACAAAACAACTTGGAAGAAGCTCCTTATTTGGATTGCACAGACCCAATCGACCGTTTGGAAGACTCTTTGAACGAAATCATTCCTGACAGCCCGAATCAGCCATACGACATGTATGAAGTTATCGGTGCTATTGTAGACAATGGCGAATTCCTTGAAGTACAAAAGGATTATGCAAAGAACATCATCGTTGGTTTCGCCCGTTTCAATGGTCAGTCAGTTGGTATCGTTGCCAATCAGCCTAAGTATTTGGCAGGTGTATTGGATTGCAACGCTTCTCGTAAGGGTGCCCGTTTCGTTCGTTTCTGCGACGCCTTCAATATTCCTTTGGTTACATTGGTAGACGTACCGGGCTTCCTCCCAGGTACAGGTCAGGAATACAATGCAGTAATCCTCCACGGTGCGAAGTTGCTTTACGCTTACGGCGAAGCTACTGTACCTAAGGTAACTGTAACCTTGCGTAAGTCATACGGCGGTTCACACATTGTGATGAGCTGTAAGCAACTCCGTGGTGACATGAACTACGCATGGCCAACTGCCGAAATCGCCGTAATGGGTGGTGCAGGTGCTGTTGAAGTATTGTATGCCCGCGAAGCCAAGGAACAAGAAGATCCGGCTAAGTTCCTCGCTGAAAAGGAAGCCGAATACACCAAGTTGTTCGCCAATCCTTACAATGCTGCGAAGTATGGCTATATCGACGATGTTATCGAACCGCGTAACACTCGTTTCCGCGTAATTCGTGCATTGCAACAATTGCAAACCAAGAAGTTGGCTAACCCAGCCAAGAAGCATGGTAATATTCCTTTGTAATCACACTAAAAACAAGAAGTTTATGAATAAAACAAAAATCGGATTACTTCTGTCTTTAGCGTTGATGCTGGGATTGACTTCTTGCGGAGAGCAGAAATCAAGCACCAAGCTGATACTGAATGAAGTGCTGATTGAAAATCAAACTAATTTTCAAGACGACTACGGCATTCATAGCGCATGGATTGAAGTTTTCAACCAATCATACAGCAGTGCCAATCTGGCTGGTTACCGTCTGAAAGTAAGCAACCAACCGGGCGATACTGCTAAATATTTCATTCCGAAAGGTGATGTGTTGACTTTAGTGAAACCTCGCCAGCATGCCTTGTTCTGGGCCGACGGACAACCTAATCGCGGTACTTTCCATACCAGCTTTATATTGGATGGAACTACTGATACATGGATTGGCCTTTATGACTCTGGCGATAAGTTGGTAGATCAAGTGGTTGTTCCTGCCAATACCTTGAAAGCCGATGAATCGTATGCCCGCGTAAGCGATGCATCTGAAGATTGGGAAGTAAAGGGTGGAAGTGAAGACAAGTATGTAACTCCAAGTACCAATAACCAGACACAGGATGGTAATCCTAAGATGGAAAAATTCCAGCAACACGACAAGATAGGTATTGGTATGTCTGTTACTGCTATGAGTGTGGTATTCTTTGGTTTGTTGCTTCTTTATGTTTCATTCCGCCTCATCGGTAAGGCTTCTGTAAGTGTTTCTCGTAGACGTGCCATGAAGACCAAGGAAGTGACCAGTGTAGCAGAAGCCAAGGAAAAGAAATTGGGCGAAGCTCCGGGCGAAGTGTTTGCAGCTATCGCCATGGCTATGCACGAATCGCAAAACATGCACGATGAAGAAGAAACCGTTCTTACCATTACTCGTGTAAAACGAAGCTATTCACCATGGAGTTCAAAGATCTACACTTTGCGTGAAACTCCCAAGAAATAATCAATCACCTTTAAATCAGATAATAAAATGAAAGAATATAAATATAAAATCAATGGTAATGTTTACAATGTAGTCATTGGAGACATCGAAGACAACATTGCCCATGTAGAAGTGAACGGTACTCACTACAATGTAGAAATGGAAAAGAAACA
>CAZJFI010000301.1:0-2142 GCA_964545265.1 uncultured Phocaeicola sp. | reverse complement strand
GCCATGTACTCATCGCTCTCATAATCGGTACGTTCGGCCAATTCCTTATTAATGGCTTCAATCTCTGCCTCCATCTGATGCAGATGAGCAAAGGCTTGGGAAGCTTCTTCGAACACGGTACGTCCGTCTTCGGTCATCAAGTGCTGGGGCAGATAAGCCACCACACAATCTTTGGGAGCGGTTACCTTACCACGAGTGGGTTGGCGCACTCCGGCCAGAATCTTCAACAAAGTCGACTTTCCCGCACCATTCTTTCCCATTAGGGCAATGCGGTCTTTTTCATTAATCTGAAAAGATATATCACTGAACAAGGTGGTACCGCCAAATTCTACGGTCAATCCATCTACTGAAATCATATACTATTGTAATCTTTTGGGTTTTCGGCTACAAAGGTACTATTTTTATTTAAGACCTCGATTTAAGTGATGCATAAAAACAGACTTGTCATCCTGAACATAGTGAAGGATCTGCATACACAAATGTGAATGTAAACAGATCCTTCGTCACTTTGTTCCTCAGGATGACACAATAATATGTTCTCCGAATGACATACGTTATATTATTCCGCAGCAAACACAAAATCGTGAAGTTCGCAAACGGACTTTTCCTTCTTGGACGATTTCACCACAAAGAACAAGGCACGTTTTCCTTTGAGTTGTGATATGGCAGAAACATCGGCCTTCAGTTCGGTCATCTTCTTGGGCATGGAAGATTTCAAGTTAAAGGAACCGACCATCAAGCCACCACGGTCTACATACGGGCTGTTCACATAGACTTCGATGGTAGCATCCAATCCTTGTGGCAGAACATTCATCTTCAGTTGCAGATGAGGAACTCCATAAGTATAGTCAAAATTAAAGTATTTGTAACCTATAACAGAACCATCCGTATTGTTGATAACGGGATTATGGTTTACCTGCAAATCGTATGGGTCTCCTTCGGGAACTCCCTGCAAGCGCAAGGGTTTTACATAAGAACCGAAGAAAGTCTTGTTGGGCCAATTATGAATGGCTGGTTTGGATCCTGTATAATAGCAAGTAATACCGGCAGAATAGCGTTTGAAAGGATTCAATCCTTCAGTAGCAAAACCTTCGGATGTGTATTCTCCTTCCGAGATAACCACCTTACCATCGGGACCTTCGGTCACTTCCACTTCAATGGGTGCCACCATGGCTTGGCGCGAGAACTCATCCAAACCGGTCTGACGATGATAGAATACCCACCACTTTCCGTTGATTTCACAAATACTACCGTGCGTATTTCCGTTTATGGTAGCGGTTGCAATAGGACGGCTTTCGTTATCCAAATCGCGGCCACGGCCATCAATAATGGTACCTCCATACACAAACGGGCCTAACGGAGAATTGGAATAAGCATAAGCCAAGGTGTAGTTGGAAGTAGGCAAGCCAAACTCGCCATCGCCTGTGAAACGGCTATATATAAACACATACTTATCCTTAATCTTACGTATGGACGAAGCCTCGAAGAAACGGAAGATACCGGGACTCTTGAAGCCGTTGATATAATTCTTCTTCACTTCGGTACCGGGCATCACCGTAGCCATAGTAGTGGGATCGAGTTCGGCTGCATAGGCATCTTCAAAACCCCAATAACCGTATACTTTGCCATCGTCATCGATAAATACGGCCGGATCGAAACGCAAATCGCCAATGGTTTCATTGGGATTCTCCGGATTCCAGTTAATGACTTCGAAAGGGCCATCAGGACGGTCGCTCTTGGCTACCATACCGTTACGCCCGCCACATTGGTTATTGGGATAAATATAATAGGTTTTCTTGCCATCGGCCTCCACTTTCTCTACCACATCGGGGGCATAGAACACATCACCCAACTGTCCTTGATTCAAATACTCACCTTTCGGATTCTTCTTCACCTCGAGAATGATACCTTCATAACGCCAACGGTCGAGGGTATCGACCGAAGCCGACCATGTAACCAGTTCGCGACCACAATAGCCATCTATCATGGAGTCGTGCGATCCATAAATATACACACGCTTCTTGCCCGGACAATCCGGGTCATCGAATACATAAGGTTCACCATCGGGAATGTACTCCCACATGGGTAGATAAGGGTTTTGTGACCAGCCTTGCAAAAAGGCGACACTCATAAAAGCTACAC
>CAZJFI010000300.1:0-2142 GCA_964545265.1 uncultured Phocaeicola sp. | reverse complement strand
ATGAAGATTTCTTGAAACTGGCGGATAAGAAGAAGGACATTACGGATGATGATATTCTTGTATTGGCAGGTGCGGATCGTGCTGATAACCACCATATCAAGTTGGAATTCCTGCAAGTGACCAGTGGTGTGGGAGTACGTTCGGTTGCCAGTTTGGGACTGAACATCTCGGGTGAACGCTTTGAAGCGGCTGCCAGTGGTAACGGTCCGGTGGATGCTGCCATCAAGGCTTTGAAGAAAATTATCGACCGCCACATGGAACTGAAAGAATTTACTATTCAGGCTATCAGTAAAGGTTCTGACGATATGGGTAAGGTACATATGCAGGTGGAATATGACGGACAGATGTATTATGGCTTCGGAGCCAATACGGATATTATTGCTGCATCCGTAGAAGCCTATATTGACTGTATCAACAAGTTCAAGAACTAAAACCATGCATTATGAAAACGTTATTTGATAAGATTTGGGATGCCCATGTGGTGCAGAAAGTGGAAGATGGACCAACCCAACTTTATATTGATAGATTGTATTGTCATGAGGTGACTACACCACAGGCATTCGATACATTGAGAGACAAAAATATAGGTGTGTTCCGTCCCGAACAGGTCGTGGCTATGCCTGATCATAACACCCCGAGCGACCAGCAGGAACGCATCGATGACCCCGTAGGGCGCAAACAGGTGGAGACATTGGCGAAGAATTGTGCGGAGTTTGGTATTAGACACTTTGCCATGGGAACTAAAGATAATGGAATTATCCATGTGGTAGGACCCGAAAAGGCACTTTCGTTGCCGGGTATGACCATTGTTTGCGGGGACTCGCACACTTCTACTCACGGTGCTGTAGGTGCTATCGCCATGGGTATTGGTACCAGTGAAGTAGCTCAAGTCTTGGCCTCGCAGACTATTCTGCAAAGTAAGCCAAAGACCATGAGAATTAATATTGAAGGTACACTGCCTCAAGGTACTACTGCTAAGGATGTAGCTCTTTATATCATGTCACAGATGACCACTTCCGGCGCTACCGGCTATGCGGTGGAGTATGCCGGTTCTACCGTGCGTAACATGAGTATGGAGGGACGCTTGACACTCTCGAACCTCAGTATCGAGATGGGCAGTCGTGCCGGACTTATCGCCCCGGATGAAATCACCTTCGCCTACCTCAAGGACCGCGAATATGCCCCCAAGGGAGAAGCATGGGAAAAGGCCGTGGAAGCATGGAAACAGCTTTACAGTGATCCCGATGCTGTTTTCGACAAGGAAGTGACTTATCGTGCCGAAGATATTGCTCCACGCATTACTTACGGAACCAATCCCGGTGCAGGCATTGCCATCGACGAATGTATCCCTGCGTTGGATGAAGTGGCCGAAACTGACCGTACTCAGTTCCTTGCCATGCTGGACTACATGCAGTTTCAACCCGGACAAAAGTTGGAAGGTATACCCGTAGACTACTGTTTCTTGGGAGCGTGCACCAACGGTCGCATTGAGGACTTCCGTGCTTTTGCCTCTGTGGTAAAAGGCAAGAAAAAGGCTCCGAATGTAGTAGCCTGGTTGGTGCCCGGCTCATGGTTGGTACGTCAGCAAATCATTGATGAAGGGATCGATAAGATTCTGGAGGAAGCCGGATTTGAACTTCGCTTGCCTTCGTGCTCGTCGTGTCTGGCCATGAATCCCGACAAAGTTCCTGCCGGCAAACTCTCTATTTCTACCAGCAACCGTAACTTTGTGGGTCGTCAAGGTCCCGGTGCACGAACCATTCTTGCTTCGCCACTTGTAGTAGCCGCATCGGCTGTGACAGGTGTAGTAACAGATCCCAGAAAGTTATAAATAAATGTATGCGATATGAAACAGAAATTTGACATTATACAATCTACCTGTTTGCCTATCCAAATAGACAACTGCAATACCGACCTCATCATTCCGGCACGCTATCTGGCCAGTACCACACGCGACCCGCAATTCTTTGGCGATGCCTTTATGCACGACCTGCGTTACGATGCCGAAGGAAAGCCTGTGCCCGACTTTGTGATGAACCGTGCTGAATATGCAGAAGCACCGCGACAAGGTATACACGAAATCATCATCGGCGGACAGAACTGGGGCTCCGGTTCCAGTCGCGAACATGCCGCTTGGGCCAT
>CAZJFI010000299.1:0-2144 GCA_964545265.1 uncultured Phocaeicola sp. | reverse complement strand
TTGGTGATGGCTATAGCCATTACTTCTTATCATACATTTCGTAGACGGAGTTCTTGCTCTTGAACTCGGGTACGAATTCTTTCATCTCGATGACCATTTCGGGGATGCGGACCTCGGTGCTGTACTTGGTGAGGAGCTCGATGTGAGGGAGTACCTCGGCGTAATTGTACTCGCGGACAGCAGCCACATTGATCTTGGGATGTGGGGTTTCCTTGGTATTTTCCTTGTCGCTGAGGACTTCTTCGTAGAGCTTTTCGCCGGGACGGAGACCGGTGAACTTGATTTCAATGTCCTTGTCGGGACGGAAACCGGCCAGTTCAATCATGCGACGGGCCAAATCGGCAATGCGGACGGGTTCGCCCATATCGAAGACGAAGATTTCACCACCGTTGCCCATGGTGCCGGCTTCGAGCACGAGGCGGCAGGCTTCGGGGATGGTCATGAAGAAACGGATGATGTCGGGATGGGTCACCGTAACGGGACCGCCATTCTTAATCTGTTCCTTGAAACGAGGGATTACAGAGCCGTTGCTGCCTAATACATTACCGAAACGGGTGGTGATGAACTTGGTCTTACCGGCTACTTCGCCCTTCTGGATGGCCATATTGAGGCTCTGTACGTAGATTTCGGCCAGGCGCTTGCTACAACCCATGATGTTGGTGGGGTTCACGGCCTTATCAGTAGAAACCATCACAAACTTTTCAATGCCGTACTTCACGGCTGCATCGGCCACGTTACGAGTGCCGTATACATTGACACGGATGGCTTCGCAAGGGTTTTCTTCCATCAAAGGTACGTGCTTATAGGCAGCGGCATGGAATACCACCTGCGGGTGGTAGGTACGGAACACGAAGTCCAGGCGGGCTTCACTGCGTACATCGCCAATGACGGGCACGAACTTGAGACGGGGGTATTTTTCTTCCAGCTCCAGACGGAGGTTGTGCATGGGGGTTTCGCCCATATCATAGCACACAAGCTGGCGGATATCGAACTTGGCCAACTGGCGGCAGATTTCACTGCCGATACTACCGGCAGCACCGGTGACCAGTACGGACTTACCCTGCAGGAGGCTACCGATTTCCTTCATGTTGATCTGTATCTCGTCACGACCCAAGAGGTCCTCGATATTGATGCGACGGATGGAACGGTTGATGACACCGTTCTTCATCTCTTCCATATTGGGCACCACTAAGATGCGGAGGTTCAGGTTTTCGCAATAACGCAACAAGCGATGTTCTTCTTTCTGTGCCAATTTGGGAGAGGGGAAAAGAACACCTTCGATATTACAAGAATCGGCCAGATGCTTAAAATCATCTTCGGTATCCACATAATAAACCGGCTGACTGGCAATGCGAAGATTATGTTTTTGAGGATTGGAAGTGAGAAAACCGGTCACAATATAATCCTGCATATAGACATTGGAACCGCCCTGGGCCAAAGTGACACTCTCATCACTTGTACCATAAACTAAAATATTCTTACGCTTTGTATAAGTACTGAGACGGAGTATGTTATAAACATTAAGTGCTACGATGCGGACAAACAACAGCAAGACTACCGTAACAAAGAAATCGGCACCGAGGAAGAGCAACGCATTGTCTGTCAATATATCTATAGCAAGAATCATCGCCAAAAAGACCAGTTCCTTTCCTAATACCGTAACAAAAAGACGCCAGTTCTCGCGAAGGGTGGCGTGACGAATCACATTGGCATAGGTCTTGAAAAGACAAGAAACAGCCAACATGGACAGCAACGAGGCACCACTGAGGAGGGTAATTTCGGTCAACGAGAAATCTGTATGACGGAAAAGCGCTACCGAGAAAATAACAAACAGAGTAGCCAAAACAGAAAGAGCGACATCGGCTACTAAAATTATCCAACGATTAAGATATTTGACGTTGCTGATCATCAAGACCAACTTCTTTAAAGCGGACTTCAATTTACGCATAGCAAGAGGCTTTTATATAAACATTACGCCACAACAAACTTTTTACTCCGAAGAATTGTTATCTTTACACAAGGAGAAGAACTACCCTACGCACAAGACTTCAGTAAAAAACTGTTTACGCAAACATTTACTATTCAAACAAATAAAAAAAAAGTAATTGATTTTATCTACATAAAACAAATGAGACTCCGGTACA
>CAZJFI010000298.1:0-2153 GCA_964545265.1 uncultured Phocaeicola sp. | reverse complement strand
AATAAAAACAAAACCACCCTCTCTTTCTATAATCATCATAGAAGGAGAGGGTGGATTGTTTTGGCAGAGGAATTATCCCAACAGTTCCTTAACCTTGGCTGAGATGGCCCGACCTTCGGCCAAGCCTGCAAGTTTCTTGGTAGCTGTACCCATAACCTTGCCCATGTCCTTGGGGCCGGTAGCACCTACTTCGGCGATGATTTCCTTCAGGGCTGCTTCTAACTCTTCGGCACTCATTTGTTGAGGTAGGTAGGTTTCGATAACGGCTACTTGGGCCAGTTCGGCTTCGGCTAAGTCGGCACGACCTTGTTCTGTGTATACTGTAGCCGAGTCTTTACCTTGCTTTACTAACTTTTGCATGATTTTTAAGGCTGCATCGTCGGTCAGTGTATCGTTGGCCCCCGGTGCAGTTTTGGCTTCAAGAAATACTTTCTTGATATTGCGCAAAGTTTCTAATCTAACCTTGTCACGAGCCTTCATGGCTTCCTTGATATCATTGCTGATAATGTCAAATAAATCCATAGTCTATGTATTTTAAAGATTAATTGTTATCCGAATGTAATGGTGCCTGCACCTTCGTTCTTACTATCTTCTGTAAATTCAGGATGATTTTCGTCGCCTCCCATGACTTTGGATTGTATACTATCCAACATGTCTTTACTTCGTTGGTAAGTGGGTACGGTTTCTACCATACTGATGATGTTGTCGTTATCCAGGTTTTCTTGGGTAAAGATGTAGATGTTACGACGTGGTTTACGGCGAATTTTGGCAGAGCTGTCCTTTCCGTAGAAACCTTCCCGGCGAAGTCTTCTTTCTTCTTCTCTTTCTTCTTCCTCGGCTTTGCGCTTTTCTTCTTCGATGGTACGTTTGGTCATGCGCTCATCCATTTCCTTTACATGGATGTCCTGTACACCAAAGCCGGTAGCCAGCAAGGTAATCTTGACCTTATCTTCCAGTGACTCGTCGATAGCAATACCAAACTTGGTTTCGAAGTCGCGGTTAAAGCGGTTCATGAATTCCTGTACTTCGGCCATTTCGTTCATCATCAGCTTCTTTTTCGAGCTGTAGGCGATGTTCAGCAGTACCTTCTTGGATTTGAAGATATCGTTGTTATTGAGCAAAGGTGAATGTTGGGCATTCTGAATGGCCGCAGTAACACGATTTTCGCCTTCACCGTATCCGGTACTCATGATGGCTACACCACCATCTTTCAGCACGGTCTTTACATCGTTGAAGTCGAGGTTCACCTTGCCACGCATGGTAATGATTTCGGCTATACTTTTTGCAGCAATGGAGAGCGTGTCGTCGGCACGGTCGAATGCATCATCTAATGAGAGTTCGCTATATATTTCGCTTAGGCGTTCGTTGTTGATGACCAACAGGGCATCTACGTTCTTACTGATTTCTTCTACACCGTCCAAAGCTTGGTCTATTTTCTTGTCGCCTTCCCAACGGAATGGGATGGTTACGATACCTACAGTCAGTATGTCCATGTCCTTAGCCACTTTGGCGATAAGAGGAGCAGCACCGGTTCCTGTACCACCGCCCATACCGGCGGTGATGAAGACCATTTTGGTCCCATCGTTGAGCATGGCTTGTACTTCGGCCAGGCTTTCTTCAGTTGCTTCGCGGGCCTTTTGTGGACGATTACCGGCTCCTAACCCTTCGTGTCCGAGTTGCAATTTAACCGGTACCGGTGATTGTTCCAAAGCCTTACTATCAGTATTGCAAACCACAAATGCTACATCGTGGATACCTTCCTTATACATGTGGTTCACTGCATTACCACCGCCACCACCTACACCAATCACTTTAATGATGCAAGAATTTTGGGCAGGGAAATCGAATGGCATTATATTGTTTTCGTCAGACATATTCTATCTATATTTATTAGGGTAATGTATTTGGGTTAATTAATCTTCTTCAAGGATTTTATTGAAGATAGAAGCGAACTTATTGGTCAGACTGTTCTCTTCTTTCAACTTCTTGACTTCATTTTCCAGGGCAGCGATGGCTTCTTCCTTTTCGGCGATGTTCATCTTCTTGGCCTTGTCGAGACGCTTCAAGGCATCCTTGAATTTCTTTTCGTCCTTCAATTTAGTAGCTTCCTTGAGTAGCTCATCACATTCAGCCTTGCGCTGCTTTTCCATTTC
>CAZJFI010000297.1:0-2155 GCA_964545265.1 uncultured Phocaeicola sp. | reverse complement strand
TCGCGTACTTCTTTCCAACGGGCCTTGTATTCGCTGACAAACTGCTTGTTGTTGAACAAGTCGACAAAGAATTTAGGTACTTGATAACCACCGATTCTACGCGCCGGGTCGGTTCCCAATACCAATTCCTTATAGGTGGTGAAATAGTTGTGCCCCGTATACATGGTACTCCAGTCGAAATCAAAACCGGCATCAAAGTCCCACAACGGTCCCATATACCATTTACCCCCTTTGTCCTTGTGCATATAAATGCTTCGCGGAGCATCCACTTCTACGTTGTACACCAATTCCTGTATAATCATATAATCGATAAACGATTGCATGTCCATCCTAACAGAAGCGGTATGGTAATCGTTGTTCTTGATGGCTTGTTCCAATTGGGCAAATTCTTCTTTGATGGCATTCAGTTGGGCGGAAGTCTGGTCTTCGGGGTACTTTACGCAGATAGGCATGGCATAGACTTTCGACCAGAAGTTGTCTCCTTCGTTGGGGGCTAATTCGGGACCGTCGTCCTTATCCAATGAAAGGAGGATACCGCCTTCGTCGGCCACATTCACACGTGTTTCTCCCTGTTCCACTTGTTCGGTGAGTTGGTAAAGGCCGATATAGTCACCGTTCAGCGTTACTTCCACATAACGGGTATGGTTGGTGTAGGGCATACCGAGTTTTTCTCCGGCTGTAAACACAAAGGTATTCATCAGGTGAGTCGGGTCACGATAATTGGCCAATAGCACCCAGTCTTTTTCTTCGGCTAATCCTAATATGGAGGCTTTCTTGTCTAATTTCATGCGATAGGGTTTCTTGTCGTACCACAACCAAGTGGAGTTTCCGCGTCCACGGATGCGGCCGGTTCCTTCGTAGTCCCATTCAGGATTTTCAGAGTCTACGGTCAGCGTGAAATTCACATAATCTTTCTTTTCTTTCCCGAGGATAGGGGCATTGTTTTCCGTTTGGATATTTAGTTGTGCCACTTGGTATACGTGGTCTATAGTGGGATTTTCGGGTTCTGTTGTCGGTTCGTCATTGCTGTCCGAACAAGCTGCAAACAATAAAGAATAGCAGCATAAAGTCAATAGTTTTTTTGTTTCCATAATTATTAGTGAGATGAAAATAATAACTTATATTACTTTTTCACGTGTCATTCTGAGGAACGAAGTGACGAAGAATCTGAAGACATATACGTCGATGTAAACAGATCCTTCGCGTTGCTCAGGATGACAGAATTGATGCAGTTCATTTATAATACGTTACTAAAATGAAAGTGTGCCTAAAAATAGTGGATGTGTATCTCTACACATCCACTTCTCGTTAAGGTTTTTCTTAATTATTTATTTATAGTTAGAATTAAATAGGGCTAAAGATTATTACTTAACCTCCCATTCATAGATACCGGCAGCATGCTTTTCAGGAAGCACAACTTCCAATTTTACAGCTTCAGTTGTAACAGGATCAAATTCTACCTTGTTACCTACACCCGGTGCTACACCATACTTGGTAGGATTCTGTACTTCCTTCCAGTTTTCACCGTCCTTGTAGTAAATCTTCCAGCTTTTCGGAACACGGCATCCACCCCATGGGCTGTCATCAAACCAGTAAAGAGTAGAACTTTGAATCTTTGTTGCTTCGGGGAATTCCAAAGAAATCCATTCAGTTGTACCTTCCTTCGGCCACCAGTGGTAGTAAGGAATGGTACGGTCGTCCTTGCCCTTAGGAGTCAAACCGTCGAATACAGAATACAATTGGCGAGGTTCGTGCGATGCATCCTTCTTACTCAAGGCAGCAACAGTAGCCGGCTTGATAGGACGTGCTGCAGTCAAATCCTGTGCAATCCATACAGACATGTTACCACGACCACGGTGAGCCCATGCATAGTAAGGAATCATGGTCATCTTCACGTCTTTTGCAGACAAACGGCCGTCCTTACCATATTCCAATACTTGAGCGTCGGTCTTCAAAGTTTTCACACCGTAAAGCATTTCCGGTTGGTCAACTACTTCGAAAGTAGGATTTTGGTTCATGAAAGCAGAAAGTACATCGAAGTTGTTGTCAGGCCATTCAGCACAGTATACAATCGGACCGCGTTCAACGGCAATGCGTCCTTTGTCGGCTACTACATTGTCGTGAGCTCTTACAGTACGAGGTTCCATATCGAAGT
>CAZJFI010000296.1:0-2157 GCA_964545265.1 uncultured Phocaeicola sp. | reverse complement strand
ACACGATGGAGAAGAGATTTTATTTTTTATAATTGTTCAAACCGGTTTGAAGGAAGTCTACATACTTGTCAACATCTTCATCGTACGAATACGATTTGTTGAGTGGATTACCTTCGTTGTCAATCAATACATAGAAAGGTTGTGCATTGGCTCCGAATTTAACACGTTGCAAGTAACTCCACTTGTCGCCAAGTGTACGGAGAGTGCGTTCCTTACCGTTTTCTGTAACCTTGATATGTTCCGGAAGTGGAGTCTTATTGTCTACATAAAGGGTAATCAATACATAATCATCGGTTATGATTTGGCTTACTTTCGGATCGGTCCATACGGCCAATTCCATTTTACGGCAATTCACACATCCGTATCCGGTAAAGTCGAGCATAACTGGTTTGCCGGTACGCTTGGCGTATTCCATACCTGCATCGTAATCGTCGAATTGGGCATGTACTTCGTTCTTATAGAGGTTGAAGTCCTGAGTATTCATAGGAGGTGCAAAAGCACTTACAGCTTTCAACGGAGCCCCCCACAAGCCGGGAACCATATAGACGGCAAACGCCAATGAACAAAGTGCCATAAAGAAGCGGGGAACACTTACGGTAGTATCGTCATCATCGTGCGGGAATTTGATTTTGCCCAACAGATAGAAGCCCATCAAGCCGAAGATGACAATCCATAAAGCGAGGAATGTTTCGCGGTCAAGGATACGCCATCCGTAAGCCAAATCGGCTACCGACAAGAACTTCAAGGCGAATGCCAATTCCAAGAAACCGAGGGTAACCTTGATTACGTTCATCCAACCACCAGACTTCGGCATCTGCTTCAACCAAGACGGGAACATGGCAAACAAAGTGAAGGGGAGGGCTAATGCCAAGGCAAAACCTAACATACCGATGGCAGGAGCCACTACGCTACCAGTGGTAGAAACTTCTACCAACAAGAAACCGATGATAGGACCGGTACAAGAGAATGATACCAACGATAAGGTAAATGCCATCAGGAAGATACTCAGCAAACCACTGGTTTGTTCAGCTTTGCTATCAACGGCATTACTCCACTTGGATGGAAGGGTAATTTCAAAAGCACCAAAGAACGAAGCTGCAAATACTACCAACATCAAGAAGAACAGGATGTTGAATACCGCATTGGTAGAAAGGGCGTTCAGTGCACTGGCACCAAAGATGAGGGTGATGGCCAAACCTAACGTAACGTAAATCACTACGATGGATGCACCGTATGTCCACGCATCGCGGATACCTTTTTTCTTGTCTTTGGAACGCTTCAAGAAGAAGCTTACGGTCATCGGGATGATAGGCCATACACAAGGAGTGAACAAGGCAAGTAACCCACCAATAAATCCTGCAAAGAAAATATAAATCCAAGATTGGTTAGTTGTTTGGGCGGTTTCTTCGCCAAAAGCATTCAGTTGGTCAATAACGGGTTTCCAGTAATCGGATACGCCCACTTTGGCAACGGATGTTTCTGTAGCCACATCAGCAGATGTTTCTTTTACCGAGGTTTCCTTATTAGCCGTAGCTCCAGCAATACCTTTGCCTGAATATTTGAACGATACTTCGGTAGGAGGCAGGCAGTTCTCGTCATTGCAGGCACCATATTCCAGATAACCTTCAATGTAATAGGTTTCGCCGGTTATTTTTAGCTTTTGTACGAATGTGGCTTTGTTCTCAAAGTATCGTACCTTCATTTCGAACAACTTGTCGAAGTTTTCCACTTCCTTACCTTGTGGCATCAGTTTGCCGTCAAGTTCCAATCCTTCCATCTTGTCGGTATTGAAGGTAGCCGAAATCGGACCTCCATCCCCCAAGTCGGTAGAATATACATGCCATCCCGCATCAATATCGGCGGTAAACACAATTTGAGCTTCTGTATCCGAAAGCGATTTCCATTCGGATTTGAATTGTACAGGGTCTTGAATCTGCGCTACAGCCGGCATCAAGCCTATAAGCATGAGTAGCAAACTTAAAACGAGTGACTTTTTCATATAGCTTTTTCTTATAATTTTCTTGTTAGTATATGGGCAAACTCCCTTTATGGGTCACAAAGATATGAATAATTTTATTTTTTTTCAAGCAAAATCTTGCAGAATAAAAAAAAAGCCGTAACTTTGCACCGCTTTTAAGAAAAAGCACTTCTGAAAAG
>CAZJFI010000295.1:0-2159 GCA_964545265.1 uncultured Phocaeicola sp. | reverse complement strand
CGATATTCTTTCTGTACTCGTGAAACGGCATGGTTCCACCGCTTGTCCATTTCGAATTGCAGCAATCGCCAATCGGACTCCTCTAATCGAAGTTTTGAATCTTCTTTGTACTGAGATTCATCTGCTATTTGATTGATTTTTTCGAACACGGAACCGGTATCGGTAGACAAGAGCGCCACCTTGTTTTGCATTAGAGCCAGTTCCTGATTCTTTCGCTTCAATTCTTCCTGTTCCTGCTGCAACTGTTTTCTGGTCTGATTATGCACATGGATGAGTTGTTGCTGTTTGGCCTCACCCTCTTCCCGATAGTGAGTTTCCTTGCGAAGAAATCTTTTTCTGATTAGATAAACAACAAAAACAAGAACCAACACCAATATACATATAGACGCCATATAATTATTACGTTCCTCAATACGCTGTTGACGATTAGAGTCGCCTATCCGCATTTGCTCCATAATAAGAAATGAGTGAACGGACAGCGAGGGTATCTGTTATCTTGGCATCGTTCTTCGCCCCGGCTTCCAAAAGCAGGAGTTCCAGGAAAACACTGTCGTCCCCGGTGGCTATGGAGGTTTCTTTCAGGCTCTGCAAGAAGTAGAATGCCGTATCGGGGGCAGTGCGTACCATCCCCTCCGCCTGCTTCAGCAGGTGGTGCATGGTTACTTCCGGCCGTTCCATGCAGGAAGTGACCGACACCAGCAACGCTATAAACAGATACAGGACTTTACGCATATTCTCTCCGATGGTCTTTTACATATCATCCAAACTAAGATGGCTATATTTGATTTCCTTTCCTTTGAATATCTTATTCCGCATCACTTCCACCTTCTGTTGAAGAAGACAGGAATTATATTTTTTACTTTGACGCTTAACTTCGTATGCATGTACGTTGTCGTTCAAATCTATGGTTACAATATCTATTTCATTGGGATTTTCCGTATCCGACTGCCACCATCCTCCTATATTGATATATTCTTGACTCTCCATCATCTTCTCACGGAACCATCGTTCCAAAGCAAAGCCCGAATATACATTGAAGTCTTTCCGGATGAGCATACCCAACATCTTGAAATTCCCGATTTCTATCAGTTGCCGATACTTCTCAAAATAGCGGAACCAGAAACGAAGGAAATTATCTTTCAATTCAAATTTCACAGTTTGCGAACCCTCTTTGGCTTTGATAGGCCGTTTCTTAGTGATGAGCAAATAGTCTTCTTCCAATATCCTTAATTGTCCACCAATGTTTTTCCCGTCTTCCATCTTGGCTTGTATGTCTTTTTGAGTCATTTCGCCACAAGCAATCAAACTAAGGATAG
Organism: uncultured Phocaeicola sp.; assembly: GCA_964545265.1. GTDB lineage: Bacteria > Bacteroidota > Bacteroidia > Bacteroidales > Bacteroidaceae > Phocaeicola. Next base: position 843 of record CAZJFI010000295.1, on the reverse strand, counting down.
AAAAATAAGTGCCATAGTTCTTTCCGAACTCCTGTATCAGCAAATTCCTTCCTTCTTCTATAAACTGCGAGTCGGGACGTGTCATGAAACCGATCATGCTGTCCAGATTTGTACACCCATTGTTAATGAACAGTTCAATGTATTTCGGTACACCTCCGGTGATGGCATATAACGCCAACAAATCATCATTGGTATATTCCGGATTGGCATCTCTCATGATTTCTTTCATCACGTCGGTCCGGAAAGGTCTCAAACGGATTTCCAAGTCCGCCCGTCCAAATAGTGGCTCCTTGCTGTCCTTGAATATCTTTTCCATCATGGTATAAACCGAACCGCTTAAAATCAGATGGATATTTGTTTGCCGGCGATACTGGTCCCAAAGATTCTGTATATCGCTGAAGATAGACTTATTAATCTGCCAGAACTCTTGAAATTCATCAATAAAAAGGATGAACTTCTTGTTTTGTCCGAATATCATCAAGAGTTTGAATACTTCCTTAAAGGTTTTAAGCCCGGTAGGTACATCCCCTAAATTTTGTCGGATTTGCTCCATGAAGTCTTGACAAAGCAGAGCTTCGTCTTTACGCGACACAAAAAAATAGACACTGGGGGTTCCTTCCATAACCATACGGCCTAAGCTTGTTTTCCCAATACGCCTTCTTCCTGTCAGCACGGTCATTCTTGAGTGTTCTTCGAAAGCTTGTTTCTGCACTCTTCTCAATTCTCTGAGCTCTTCTTTGCGGTCGTAAAACTTCATAGCACCTCTTTTTTATAGCCATAAATTTTATGGCGGTAAAATTTGAAACAAAGATAGATGATTTCGGGTATAATGACAAATATTTA
>CAZJFI010000294.1:0-2163 GCA_964545265.1 uncultured Phocaeicola sp. | reverse complement strand
TCGGTAGCCAATCCCATGTGGAAAATCTTGTCCTGCCAATTGGTTGATTGCTCGGGATATTGGCTAATCATGGCTTGTGCCGCATCGCCCAAAGTCGTACCTGAAGGGTATTGTTGGATAACTGTCCGACGGAATTCATCCGCTTCCATTACCTGCACCCGTTTGTAAGGGTCCTTCATGGTATAGGTACTGGCATAGTTCACCTTGATTCGTTCCTGACTCCCCTTCTTGGTAGTAATGATAATCACTCCATTCGAAGCACGCGAGCCGAAAATGGCCGTTGCCGAAGCATCCTTCAGTACAGTAAAAGTTTCAATATCATTCGGGTTGATAGTTGCCAAGGCATTGGGAGTACCTGGTGCAGCATCGCCCGATACTGGAACTCCATCGATAACAATCAACGGGTCGTTCGAAGCGTTCAAAGAAGCCCCACCACGGATACGCAAGGTACTTCCGGCTCCCGGTTGTCCGTCGCCGGCCGAGACATACAATCCCGGCACTTTCCCCTGAATCAGTTCCTGTGGTGAAGTAACGGCTCCTTTATTCATATCCTCGGCCTTGATGGCCACTACCGAACCACTCAAGTCGTTCTTCTTTACCGAGCCATAACCGATGACTACCACCTCGTCGAGTTGTTCCGTATCTTCTTTCAATACCACATTCATGACGGGGGCCACCGGTAGTTCCTGCGATTGATAACCGATAAACGAAACAACGATAATGTCTCCCTTATTGGCATCTAACTGAAAGCGACCATCCAAATCGGTAATGGTACCATTGGTTGTTCCTTTCACCACCACATTGGCACCAATAATGGACTCGCCTGCCGTATCCTTTACCGTTCCTTTCACGGTTATGGATTGTGCATAAGCCCCATAGGCGAACAATAGTCCTCCTATCAATGCTATCAGGACTTTAAGCAGATAGTTTCTTTTCATGTTTCTGATAAATTTAGTGAATACTTATCAGAAAACAATTCTATCTATGCCTTGTTTGGATAGTAGAGAATAAAAAAGATTAAAACATCACTTGCTACAATCATGCGGGTGTGTCATAATGTAATTTCTGCATCATCCTGTCATCCTGAGCAAAGCGAAGGATCTGTATACATAAATGTTGTTGTACACAGATCCTTCGTCACTTCGTTCCTCAGGATGACAAGAAAAGAGATGCCCCTCAGGATGACACAAAAGGAGTTGGTTCTTATTTGGTAACTTTCAATACTAAAGAGCTATATGCGCCCATCTTGAATGTTGCGTTTCCGCTTTCGCCCTTTTGCTGTACGTTACCCGATACGGCTATCACTTTTTCGAACTTGTCGGTAAGCGGGAGTTCTACAGCAGAGCCTTTCAAGTTATGGATAACAAGTAACGCTTCGTTGTCCTTCACCATGTACCAAGCAGCGATGGAAACAAAATCCGTCTCCTTGCTTTCGTTGTATACAGAGTGCTTTTCCATCTTTCCTTCGGCCAATGCCGGATAGGTATTACGCAGTTGGGTAAACATCAGGTAAGTATTCAACAACGATTTGTCATCGTCCTTCTGCTTGTCTACACTCTTAATGCTGCTTGCCATGTTCTTGTCCACCTTATCGGTATAGGAAGTTACATAACTATCTCCCCAAAGCATAGGAGCACGTACATACTCATCGCCATTTTCTTTGGTTCCATAGAGGCCTAATTCCTCTCCATAATAAATATAAGGAGAACCGGCAGCAGTAAGCAACATGGCTGCAGCCAACTTACACTTATCGGCCGATTTGCCCAACTTTGATGCGGCACGGTCTTCGTCGTGGTTAGTCAGCTTGGTTGCTTCGATGTAATCGCTTCTATAACCGGCATATTCCTTTTGATAAGAAAGGATATCCTTGGCGAAATAGCATCCTTTACCATTGTTGATGGCCCATTCCAAACGATACCAGAACGAGAACTCAAAGAAGGCAGGAAGCCCTGCATAGTAAGGAGCTACTTCGTTATGTTCGGAAAGCACCTCGCCAATCATGTAGAATTCATCCGTATGTCCCTTCGATCTGTAATAGGTATTCATATCATCGTAGAACATTTTCAGGAAACGAGGGTTTTCATCACTGGTGGCATTGTGGTAGATGTGCTTCACGGCATCCAGACGCAAACCGCTTACTCCACGGTCTACCCATCCTTTAGC
>CAZJFI010000293.1:0-2173 GCA_964545265.1 uncultured Phocaeicola sp. | reverse complement strand
GCATTCCATTGCTTGGGGTTATGGCTGGCGGTGAGAATAATACCTCCACAAGCGCCTTCCATGGTTACGGCCAACTCGGTTGTAGGAGTAGAAGCCAAACCGATGTTCACTACATCGAAGCCCATACCCATGAGTGTTCCACACACTACATTCTTCACCATTTCACCCGAGATGCGAGCATCACGGCCTACTACTATCTTGTTGCTGTTTACAGTTGTTGTCTTACGAATCAACGTAGCATACGCTGATGTAAACTTGACGATATCCAATGGATTCAAACCTTGGCCGGCACTACCGCCAATGGTACCACGGATACCCGATATAGATTTGATTAATGTCATCTTGCCAATTGATATTTAATATCGTAATAAGTGGGATATACCTGCGAAGAAGCGGTTATTGTCCCCTCGCTATGCGGAACAATCAAACGGATATGCGAACGATCGGATATCTTCCGGCCGGGGGTAATGTAATCGAACACCAACATCCATGCCGAAGGTACCGATGTACTTCCGTGTGCACTATACATGGCTCCACTGGTTCCCAAACTACCCGAGAAGGAATTGCCGGACTTGGTAAGTACAAACTCATCAGGATGCGGATAATAGTTCGTCCAAGTATTGAGCGACAACGTATCTGTCGTTCCATCCGAAGTAATTTCTTCTTCTTCATAACGTGCCAGGATATCATACCGTCCGTCTTCCAACAAAGAACCTCCACCACGTTCAATGACCTGCATATACACACCGCTTTCCTTGAACAACACGTATTCGTTCAAGTCCACATTGGTGGTTGTATCCTGTTCAAAGAATTGTTTTTCATCAATCACTTTAATGTCCCTCACTTCGATAAAGCGACGGATAGCATCACGTTCTTCCTCCTTCAATTCTGCATACGTCTTGGAATTATCACAAGCTTGAAAAGCAAATCCCAATCCAAATGCAATTATCATTAATACACCAAGTTTCTTCATCTTGTTTTCTTTAAAATCGGGGACAAAAGTAATAAATCATCTGCAATTATCACCATTGTTTCCAGCGTATTATACTAAAATAACTATTTTTTGCCTAATAATTGGTCTTCGTACTTGATTAGCGCTTGCTTGAACAGAGAAATTGCTTCATCCATGGTTCCGTACACCTCTCCTCCCGAAGCGTTCAAATGTCCGCCTCCACCAAAGAAATCGGAAGCTACCTTGTTGCATGGGAAATCGCCCACCGAACGGAGCGATACCTTAATCATGTCCTTTTCAGTATCTTCACGAAGGAAACAAGAGAAACGGATACCTTGCATGGTAAGCGGCATGTTTACAAACCCTTCAGTATCCCCCTTCCTGTATTGAAACTTGCGTTGGTCTTCCTTGGTGAGCCAAATAAGCGCCGAATTGAAATCACGATAGATTTCCATCTTTTCATAAAGCACATAGCCCATCAAACGCAAACGGCCTTCAGTGTGAGTATTGAATGTATTCCGGTAGATTTGGTCCTTGTCAATGCCTTTTGAAAGCAGTTCGCTGATGATGTAATAGATTTCACGATTGTTGGAATTGAAGATAAATCCACCTGTATCAGTCATCATACCGGTATAGATACATTCCGCCCCCTCACGAGTGATGTCATCAAAATTCCCCAATCGACATATCAGGCGGAACACCAATTCGGAAGTCGACGAGATGTCAGGGTGCGAGATAGTGATACCCGCAAAATTACCCGGATTGAGATGGTGGTCAACCAACATCTTGCGTGCAGAAGCATTCCTAACCGCTTCTTCCATAGTGTCAATACGCTTCAACACATTGAAGTCGAGGCAACAAATCACATCGGCTTCACCGATAAGGCGATCGGCAAAATCCTTGTAACGGTCATAAATAATCACGTCCTTAGCTCCCGGCATCCATTTCAAGAAGTCGGGAAACTGGTTGGGCACAATCACATTGACGGTCTTTCCTTGCGTCTGCAGGAAGTGATATAACCCCAATGAAGAGCCTATAGCATCGCCATCGGGCGACACATGGCTTACAATTACTATCTTTTCAGCTTTTTCAAACCACTTTTCAGCATGGTCTACATTTGCTTGTGCTATTACTTTAGTCAACATAAGTCCTCATTTTTTTTGAATGGCAAAGTTACGAATAATCTCCGGATAATTCTAACAAATGAAGGAAAACAATGAT
>CAZJFI010000292.1:0-2175 GCA_964545265.1 uncultured Phocaeicola sp. | reverse complement strand
GTCTATAGACTTCCAGATGCGGGTGGCTACACCAACGATGTAAGGCTCGGGGACTGGCCCCCAGTAGCGCGAGTCATGGGAGTATAGCCCGTTGTCACCTGCCGTGAAATAATAGTTCTCTTGAAAAGTATATTCAAGGATAAGGCTGTCGCCGAGTAAGACTTTGCCGTCTTGTTCGGTGACAGTCTTATTTTGTTCCCACTTTATCAGTTTATGGTATAGCGTGAAAGTCATCGAGTCCATGGGGATGGTAGCATTCTTTTGGGGAATGTAATATGGCCCGAATTCCTTGATGGTCCAATTGAAGCGGTCGCTATGCGGAAATGCGTAGAATGTCACATTTTCATCGAGTGTTCCTTGCAAGTATGAAATGGCTTCTTGTGCTTCGAGATTTCCCAATTTTTCATTCGTGTTGTTGACTTGGAAGTATCCGTTCCGTATCTCCAATGTATCACCTGGCAATCCGATGCATCGTTTGACGTAGTAACGCTTTACATCCATATATATTGTGTCGCTTCCATAGGGATAGGGGTCGTTGAATACGATGACATCATTGTGCTTTAGTTTCCGAATTCCGGGTAGTCGGGATATTTTTACTTGCCGATGGAATGATTCCTCCACGTCGAAAATGCGTCCGCCCATTATCCATTTGTTCACATAGATGTTGTCGCCCGGGATTAATGTAGGAACCATTGATTCGGTAGGAATCTTGAATGAACTGAATGAGGTCACTTCCACTCCAATCAGCAGCAAATAGACAAGGTCTGGAAGCAATATAATGAATAGCCCCCAGTAGATTATCTTTTCCCATTTCTTTTTCTTCGCTTCTTCCATTGTGCGGTCTTTAATGAACGGCTTTTTCTAAATTCGGTTGCAATATACATAAAACTTCTGAAATTTTCCCTATCTTTGCTCCATATATAATAAATGTATAAAGCAAAAGAAAATGGAAAATCAGAAAAACAACAACCAATTGCAGATAGAGTTGAAGGACGAAGTGGCACAGGGTACTTATGCCAACCTCGCTATCATTACTCACTCAAGCTCGGAATTTATTGTCGATTTTGTCAGAGTAATGCCGGGATTACCCAAGGCAGGCGTGCAGTCGCGTATCGTTTTGACACCGGAGCATGCCAAGCGCTTGATGTATGCCCTTCAGGAAAACGTGGCGAAGTATGAACGTCAGTTCGGCCCTATCCGTATGCCGGAAGAAATGAACGGTGGACAAGGCGGACCCGACGGAAAGACCTTCATTCCGCCATTGAGCGGCTTCAAAGGCGAAGCATAATCAGCTTGAATAGTTAAAAAAATATAATAGTCTGCTTTTCGGATGTTTTTTCGGGGGGTAGACTATTTTATTTTTCTCCTTTTCATTGCTGAATAAAATATTATCCGTAACTTTGCACCCCGAAAAAGTGTATTTCGATTTTCTCGGCTGAAAAGCTGACAATGATATAGATAAATAATAAAACAATATATAATAATTAAAAATTTAACAAAATGCCTACTATTCAACAATTAGTAAGAAAAGGAAGACAGGTATTGGTTGAAAAGAGTAAGTCGCCGGCACTTGACTCATGTCCTCAGAGACGTGGTGTTTGTGTTCGTGTGTACACTACTACTCCGAAGAAACCGAACTCTGCAATGCGTAAAGTTGCTCGTGTGCGCTTGACAAACTCTAAGGAAGTGAACTCTTACATTCCGGGTGAAGGCCACAACTTGCAGGAACACTCAATCGTTTTGGTACGCGGTGGTCGTGTAAAGGACCTTCCGGGTGTACGTTACCACATCGTTCGCGGTACATTGGATACAGCTGGTGTAGCTGGCCGTACTCAACGCCGTTCTAAGTATGGTGCTAAGCGTCCGAAGCCAGGTCAGGCTCCAGCAGCAAAGGGTAAGAAGAAGTAATCCTCGATTCCTTTAAAAGAAAAAGTATTTAAATTTTAGTTTTGGTTTGTTGGAAAGAAGCTATGAAGGTTGAGTAAATGCCTCGGAGGAGGCGTTGAAGGAAACGAAAAAGAAGCAAACAGCCCCAAACAAAACATTATTTTTGAAAGAAAATGAGAAAAGCAAAACCAAAAAAGCGTGTGATCCTTCCGGATCCAGTATTCGGTGACCAAAAGGTTACCAAGTTCGTAAATCACTTGATGTACGATGGTAAGAAGAACACTTCTT
>CAZJFI010000291.1:0-2179 GCA_964545265.1 uncultured Phocaeicola sp. | reverse complement strand
TTAGGTGGTCTTGCTGTAGCCTCTTATGGTATTACCAAGGGCTTGAGCTTGCAGGGTGATGTGGAAACTACCTTCTGTTTGCCGAAACCTACCGGCGAAGAAGAAAAGTTCCTGAAGATATTGGGTATGAATCAAGTGCCCATCGTTTGGCGCGATGTGGACTATGACTACTTGAAGTCCCGTTTGCCCAACTATACATCGCCGGAAGAATATTATTCACTCCGTGATCATATCTATGCCGATTTCTCGTACATGCACGTCAATGACTTGGGCTGCATGGAATTTGCCGGTGGTTATCCCAAGAACTTGCACGAAGAAATCAACAACTACTCCATCATTGCCGGTGTAGTGGCCCGTCAGCAGGAATTTGATATTATCCATGCACACGACTGGTTGACTTATCCGGCCGGTGTACATGCCAAGATGGTGAGTGGAAAACCATTGTGTATCCACGTTCATGCTACCGATTTTGACCGTTCTCGTGGTCAGGTGAATCCTACCGTTTATTCCATCGAAAAGAATGGTATGGATCATGCAGACTGCATCATGTGTGTATCCGAATTGACACGCCAAACGGTTATCAATCAATATCATCAAGACCCGCGCAAGTGTGTAGCCATGCACAATGCGGTGTATCCTCTGTCACAAGAATTGCAGGATATTCCACGTGTAGAGCATCCGAAAGAAAAGGTGGTAACTTTCTTGGGACGTATCACCATGCAGAAGGGTCCTGAATACTTTGTAGAAGCTGCTGCCTTGGTATTGAAGCGTACCCGCAACATCCGTTTCGTGATGGCAGGTTCGGGCGACAAGCTGGAAGAAATGATTCACTTGGCGGCTGCCCGTGGCATTGCCGACCGCTTCCACTTCCCCGGATTCCAGCGTGGCAAGCAGGTGTACGAAGCCTATAAGAACAGTGATGTATTCGTAATGCCTTCGGTTTCAGAACCTTTCGGTATTGCACCACTCGAAGCCATGCAGTGCGGTACACCTTCCATCATCTCCAAGCAGTCGGGTTGTGGTGAAATCCTTACCAACGTTATCAAGGTAGACTATTGGGATATCAATGCCATGGCCGACGCCATTTACTCTATCTGTACCAATCCTTCGCTCTTCAAGTACTTGCAGGAAGAAGGTATCAAGGAAGTGGATGGCATTACTTGGGAAAAGGTAGGCTTGAAACATCGTGCCATTTATGATGAATTAATTAGAAACAACCGGTAAACAATAAATAAGAAAAAGATATGAAAACAATTTGTTTATATTTCGAGATACATCAAATCATCCATTTGAAACGCTATCGTTGCTTTGACATCGGTCGCGACCACTATTACTACGATGATTATGAAAACGAACGCAGCATTACCGAAATTGCTGAACGTTCTTACATTCCTTCGCTCACTACATTGATTGATATGGCGAAGAGCAACAATGGTGCCTTCAAGGTAGCTTTGTCACTCTCGGGCGTAGGTTTGGAACAATTGGAAATTTATGCTCCACGTGTAATCGAACTGTTGCATGAATTGAATGATACCGGTTGTTGTGAATTCCTTTGCGAACCTTATTCTCACGGTTTGTCGGCTTTGGCCAACGAAGAATGCTTCCGTGAAGATGTAGAACGCATGAAGGTGAAAATCAAACAAATGTTTGGCAAGACTCCGAAGGTATTCCGTAACTCAAGCTTGATTTACTCCAATGAAATTGGTGCCATGGTTGCCAATATGGGCTTCAAGGGTATGCTTACCGAAGGTGCCAAGCATGTATTGGGATGGAAGAGCCCACACTACTTGTATCATTGCGCATACAACCAAAACCTCAAGTTGTTGCTCCGCGACTTCAAGTTGTCTGATGACATCAGCTTGCGCTTCTCTAACTCTGAATGGCCGGAATATCCATTGTTTGCCGACAAGTACATCGGTTGGATTGCCAATCTTCCGGAAGAAGAACAAGTAATCAACATCTTCATGGAATTGTGCTCATTGGGTATGTCACAACCATTGTCATCCAACATCCTTGAATTCTTGAAGGCTTTGCCGGCTTGCGCCAAGGAAAAAGGCATCACTTTCTCTACTCCAAGCGAAGTGATCAGCAAGTTGAAGTCTGTAGACCAAGTGGATGTTCCTTATCCAATGTCATGGGTAGACGAAGAAAGAGACATCAGCTGCTGGTTGGGTAATGT
>CAZJFI010000290.1:0-2187 GCA_964545265.1 uncultured Phocaeicola sp. | reverse complement strand
GCACCGGCGCCTGTATTCTTATATTCCAAGTAGCGGGCAGTCTTTTCATTGTCCACCTTTCCCCAATTGTGCCAACCAGCCGGTACAATGAAATCACCCATTTCGCATTCCATGAACAAGGTATAGCCATACGGGCGCCAGGGACGGCCCAGATACATCTTGGTCACTTCAGGAGTAGCGGTTATCTTACATTTCTTGAAGATATAGCCATACTTCACATCCTGAGGAGTAGAAGCTGCGGTGATGTACGAATTACGTTTGCAATGAATGTGACAATCTTCGAACAATGCAGTAGCAGGACCAAAGATAAAATCGGTGGTACCCTCGATATAACAATTCTTGAAATACAAACGGGCATAACGTCCACCGGTATAAATGGTATCCTGATTACCCAAGAAACGGCAATTGATGAACTTGATGCAATCGCCTTCGGTATGAAGAGCTACGGCTTGTCCCATTTGAGGAGCATTGTTCTCAATCGTCAAATTGCGGAAAGTAAGCTTGTTGCCTTCCACCTTTAAAGTATAGGTACGGAAAGTACCCATCTTATTGATGTTTGCATGATCATCGAAAGTAATGATGGTTTCATCTCGGTCTTCTCCCACAATCTCTACATTTTCCAATTGTTCAGGGATAATGAGTTTTTCCTTATAAGTACCCTTCTTAACAAAAATGGTTACATTGTAATCCATAAACACGCGGACACGTTCAATGGCTTCTGCCAACGTACGGTATTGTCCTGAGCCATCACGAGCAACGACCAACGTATCTCCGGCCAAAGGAGTAGCAGGCGATTGAGGTTTCACGGGGAGACGTTCCCATTCCAAACTGGCCATGATGAAAGGGCCTACACCCTTCGGGTCGTTAGGACGAATGGGTTCACTCAAATAATATTGATAATCACCACTACGATAATTCTTTCCGCCCAAACCTGCTACTGCACAACATTTATCGAGGGAAACCACTCCATTATCATCCACTTTAATGAATTCTTTCAAGATGCCCCGATAACCCTTTTCAGCTACACTCATATACGACGGATTGATATATCCTTTGCGAATAGCCTTCAACAAAGTGTAAACGAACATGGTAGAAGCAGTAGCTTCCAAATAGTTTCCTTCATCCCCGCTACGGTCAATTACTTGATACCAAACTCCCGTTTTGGCATCCTGACGAGCCTTGATTTGCTTGGCCAACTTATTCAGGATAGCGATAATGTGTTCACGTCCCGGTTCGTGTACAGGCATAAAGTCGAGTACATCCACACAAGCCATCGAGAACCATCCCATGGCGCGTCCCCAACAATGTTGGGATTGACCGGTCACAGGGTCGGCCCATTTCTGTTGCTTGCTCACATCGCATGCATGACGATACACATCGTTCTTTTCATCATAAGTATGCTTGGCCACACCCACAAACTGATTCACAATATCCTTATATACTTCTACATCATTGTTGCGATGGGCATACTCGGCATAATAAGGCAATGACATATAGACACCATCCAACCATACTTGATTAGGGTAAGACTTTTTATGCCAGAAAGTACCGTCCTCATTACGCGGATGGCCATCAAACTGACTTCTGAGCATATCCATTGCCTTCTTGTATTTTTCGTTCTTTTCTTGTTCGTAGATGCGGAACAGAATTTTACCCGAATTCAATCGGTCGTAGGTATAATCTTCCACCTTATACGTACGGATAGAACCATCATTTTGCACCATTTCATCGGCAAAAGTAAGGGCATAGTCGTAGAATTTCTTATCACCATATCGGTCATAAACATCCATCATGGATTGCAATACCAATCCGTGCGTATAGTTCCATTTGGGTTCCTTGACAAAGTCCAATTGCCAAGCTTGGGGATTACGGATCATTTCTGATTCGGCCATTCTTACCGACCAAGGTTTATCTTTCGATACCTTTTGAGCCAATAAAGGCAAGCCAATGACCAATGAAAAACAAAATACGATTAATTTCCGACAAGCATGTAGTTTCATATTCTATAGATTAAAGTTTTACATTGCTACAAAGTTAACAGCTTTCTTTTTACCTCAGGTGCATTTTTTATAAAAAGAAGGGAAATATTTGTTTTTTCGTGCACGCAAACGGCAAAAATGTTCACGTTAGTTATAAAAATCGTTCTTTTTTATGATTTTTCCAATAATTAAGCCGTTTCTTTTTTGA
>CAZJFI010000289.1:0-2194 GCA_964545265.1 uncultured Phocaeicola sp. | reverse complement strand
TTAATTAGGAAGTTGGTGGCTTCTGTTGTAATCAATGTCTGGTTCATTATTTATTTTTGGAGAATTATGGCAAAAATGCTTCTATTCAATAACCTTTCGCTATATTTGTATTTTTATAAAGTTAAGTTTATGAAGAAATACATTATTGGGACAGTTTTTCTATTGGTGGCATGGGTGTGTCGTGCAGAAAAGATAACAATCCGCATCGATGGAGAAAATGCACTTGCTGGAACAGGGGCAAAACATACATCGTTGATACAGCAAGCCATAGACAGTTGTTATGCCCATCCTGATGGGGGGTGTGTGATACTTGCCCAGGGGGTGTATACCACGGGGACACTCTTTTTGAAATCGAATGTAGAATTGAAATTGGAGAAAGGGGCCTTATTGCAGGGAAGTACCAATCCTTACGACTATATGGGTTTGGAACCTGTACAAGGAGGCGACAATTCCAAGCAGGCCTTGATTTTGGCCGACAGGATGAATAACATAGCTATAACAGGGGAGGGGACGATAGATGGAAACGGAAGGACGTTGGCCTTGAATATAGACAGCTTGCATCATATAGGCGAGAAGATTGATCCCAATTATAATGTCCGTAGGATGCGCCCGAATGAAACAGCACGCCCCAAATTGTTTTTCTTGTCGGAATGTAAGCAGGTTCGTATAGAAGGACTACAACTTAAAAACAGTGCCTGTTGGGGATTGTCGCTCGATAGATGTTCGGATGTCACCATTGAACATATCCGATTTGAGAACCGTGCTTATTGGAATAATGACGGCATTGACATAACCGATTGTCGAAGGGTAGGTATCCGGCATTGTTTTATCAATTCGGCCGATGATGGTATTTGCTTAAAGTCATATCATACCGACACCTTTAATGAAGATATAGAAATAGTCGATTGCGATATTATCAGCAGTGCCAGTGCTGTAAAAATGGGTACAGCTTCTTGGGGAGGATTCAAAAAGGTACGGATAAAGGATATACGGATACGGGATACTTTCCGTTCGGCCATTGCCATAGAATGTGTGGACGGAGGGGCTATAGACGATATTCTTGTCGAGAACGTCCATGCATTGAATACCGGGAATGCACTGTTTGTACGTTTGGGGCATCGAAAAGGAGAAGCGCCGGGAACCTTGAAGAATGTGACGATACGTAATCTTTATGTAGAGGTTCCTTTCGGTCGTCCGGACATTGATTATGACATGCGTGGCCCTGCCGTTGATTTCTTCCATAATCCTATCCCCAGTTCCATAACAGGAATTCCCGGGCATAGGGTGGAGAATGTGTTGCTTGAAGATGTAGAGATTGTTTACCCTGGACGTGCGAGCAAAGGCATGGCGTACATACCTTTGTCTCGTCTTCATCAGGTTCCTGAACAGATAAAGAAATATCCGGAGTTTACCATGTTTGGTGAATTGCCTTCCTGGGCATTGTTTGTCCGCCATGTAAAGGGACTGACCTTGAATCGGGTACGTTTCCATCTGAAGGATGAAGATTTCCGTCCGCCTTTTGTCTTCGACGATGTGGAAGAACTGGTGATGGAGCAGGTGGAGTTACCGGTGAAGTAAACAGAATCAATGTCTTTACTTTGTAGAGTTAACTTCCCTGATTAAGTTGACAGGACCATACAAACCTGCTTGAGGTTTTCCTCTGTAAGCCGATGGAATGGTTTGATAATGGTTAGACAACGTGCTATATACCAAGACTTCGACTGAATTTGTACCCGATTTGATGTAACGGGATATATCAATCCGGTAAGGGGGTGACATTAATATGCCGGCCCGCTGACCGTTTATGGTAATCTCACAAGTAGCATCTACTTTACCTAAATCCAACAGATAGGTTGAGGGGATGGAATGGGGTATATCTATTTCTTTCTGATATAAAACTCCTCCCGAGTAATATTTCATGGCGCCTCTGTCGCACCAATTTCCTAAAGGCATTTCTCCCTTACCGCAAGTTATCTTGACAGGCTCAGTAAAGAAAGCAGGACCAATTTGTCCGATATGGGGTGTAGCATTGACAATGACTGTATTTTCATTTAGCCGATGGCTTTTCGGTTGATAGGTATATATTCCTTTGGAGGTTTCCGAATGAATAGGTTCCACTTTTTCTTTCACATATGTTGGAATGTTTTTCTTGGTTTATTGGCTAATGCGGAATACGATGGATGTCCGGCAAGGC
>CAZJFI010000288.1:0-2205 GCA_964545265.1 uncultured Phocaeicola sp. | reverse complement strand
TAATATTATTCTTGTATTACAAGTTTATACCCAACACCTCGCACATTTACAATCCTTATTCGATCATCTTTCGATAGTTTATGTCGAAGCTTAGTGATGAACACATGCAGACTTCGGGAGTTAAAGAAGCTATCGTCTCCCCAAAGCTCAAGAAGGATGCTTTGGGTGCTGATTACTTCATTCTGATGTTCGCATAAACGTCGGAGAATTTCTGACTCACGGTGCGAAAGCTCTTGTGAGATACCGGCATAGGTGAGTTGTTGGCTGATGGCATGGAAAAGGTAATTCCCTAATTCGAACATATTTGTTTGTTCTTTCTGTATAAATGCTTTGTGGAGCAATGCTTTGATGCGGATAATCAGCTCTTGCATACTGAAGGGTTTCTTCAAATAATCGTTGGCACCGAGTTCGAAACCTTTTACTATATCGTTGATTCCCGAACGGGCAGTAAGGAAAAGCACAGGTGTTTGTTGGTCGGTTTGTCGAATGCGACGCACCATCTCAAACCCATCCATCCGTGGCATCATGACATCAGCTACTATTACCTCGGGATGTTCCGTGTAAAACATTCGCAAGCCTTCTTCTCCATTGAAAGCTGTGCTGATGCAGAAACCTTGTTCTTCCAAGGTATCCTTGATAATCATGGAGAGCGTTTGTTCATCTTCCACTAATAGTACGTGTATCTTATCCATCATATTATCGGTATATTTAAGGTAAATGTACTCCCTTTTCCTGGCATACTCTCGACTCGGATGTTCCCTCCGTGGAGTTCGGCCATCATTTTGACATAATAAAGCCCCAGGCCATAACCTTTTACATCGTGACGGTTTCCAGTTGGGACTCTATAGAATTTATTGAACAAATAAGCTTGCTTGTCGAGAGGAATGCCCATACCCTTATCGATGACTTGAATCTGACACGTTTTTCCTCTTGTCTGACATTTTATACAAATATCTACTTTTTCATCGGAGTACTTTTCGGCATTGTCTGACAGATTACTTACCATATTTGACAAATGGGTACGATCGGCACGTATAGAAATATCCTTTTCCATTTGTAAATGAATACTTATATTGTTCCTGCTTTTCAATAGCTGCCGGCTGATGATGTCTTCCAGCATCGGACGTAGTTCAATGGTCTCGTAATGGAGTTGGAAGTTCTTGCGTTCCTTTTTGCTCATGGTGAGGATTTGTTCTACCAATCCGCTGAGTTGTTTCAATTGGGCTTGTACAATGGAATGATAGTTTCCCCGTTTCTCATCATTGTCGGAAGAAAAATTCATCAAGGCATCATTGGCTGCGTATGCCACGGCAATGGGTGTTTTCAGTTCATGGGTAATGTTGTGGGTGAAGTCTTCCTTCAGCTCTTCTACCGTCTTTTGGCGGAGAATGATACGAAGAAGATACCAAAAAGAAATACCAAGAATGATAACGATGATGAGCGAAGTTCCAAGGATGCCTTGCATTTGATGAAGTACTACCCGATGGGTTGGCTCTATCACGAGCCGATAAGCCATCTTGTTATAGAGATCATAATTGTAGTAGAAACATTCGGCTTTTGGCGAAGGGATATAAGTCGAAGGATTGCTGATGCCTTGTACGGCAGTGGAATCTTCCCGCAAGTTTACCATTTCGATGCGATGAGGTAGATAGACGATACCTCGCATAGCCAGTGTATGAGTAAAAATACTATCGTATAGGGAAAGGCTTATTTCGGTAAAGAGGTCGAGTTGGCTATGAATGCCCCTTTGGAAATACTTGGTTAGCATTTCGATGCTTCCGTTTTTGTCTACGGTGGCGGTGGTTGGCTCATCAACCGTAATCAGCGAATAACCTTGTTTCTCTGAGATGGTAGTTGAGGTTTTGACTGTATCTTTCAGGTCACTGGTTACTTCAATCTGTCCATGATAGTCACCGTAGGTGCGGAGTGAATCACATCGTGCCATTAGCTCGTTGTAGTCGGTCAGTTGTAAGGTTTCCAGTAAGGTGTTGTTCATTTCCTTCTTCATACTTTGATAGAGACCTACCAACCAATAGGCTTGATAGGCAAAGACACCAATCAAGGAGGTAATGATAAGGATAGCGATGGCATGGAACGGGATTTTCATGAGTCTATCTTTTAGATTCTTCACGAAGATAAGGAGAAATCTGTTAGCTTCAGCTTTTTGATAACACTAAATAAGACTTTGTAAGCGGATGGTAACAC
>CAZJFI010000287.1:0-2207 GCA_964545265.1 uncultured Phocaeicola sp. | reverse complement strand
TTGGAGATACCTCCCAAGAAAGCATTGCATTCCACATGCGATTGGTGAAGCAAATGGGCCGCCATGGTCGACGTGGTCGTTTTACCATGAGTACCTGCTACACAAAGCCCTTTGCCTGAACGGGTCAGCATTCCCAATACTTGTGAACGTTTCTGGATGGTGAAACCATGTTCGCGGAACCAAGTGAATTCGGTATGCGATGCCGGTATGGCCGGTGTATAAATAACCAAAGTCGTTTCTTTGTTACGGAAGTCGTCTCCTATCAAAGTAACTTTGTCTTCGTAGTGGATGAGTGCACCTTCTTCAATAAGTTTTTCGGTCAACTCGCTTGGAGTACGGTCATAACCGCCCACTTTCTTGCCTTTAGACAAAAAGTAACGTACCAGTGCACTCATTCCGATGCCACCGGCACCGATGAAATAAACGGCTTTTATAGCATTAACATCCATGTTCTTTCTTATATTGTTCCGCTAATTTGATAACTTCCTTGGCAATGACATTTGCCGAATCTGTAAATGCCAGCTTGGATATGTTTTTACTTAAATTCTTCAGTAATTCAGGATGATTGACCGTTTCAATGGCTTTATCAATCAACAAATCCTTGGCTTCGGCGTCTTTTACGTAAAGAGCAGCATTCTTGTTTACCAGTGCCAATGCATTCTTTGTCTGGTGATCTTCAGCCACATTGGGCGAAGGTACCAGGATAACCGGCTTGCCAAGTAAACAGAATTCAGAGATGGAACCAGCCCCTGCACGACTGATGATCAAGTCGGCTGCACTATAAGCTGTGGCCATATCACTGATGAAATCGGTTACATGCAACATGGGCAATTCACCGGCTTGTGCAACAACTGAACGTGCCTCTTCAATGTATATTTTCCCGGTTTGCCAAATGAACTGGATGCCCGAGTCCTTTACTTTATTCAAATTCTGCATCAGACATTGGTTGATGGTGCGGGCACCCAAGCTACCTCCCAATATCAGTACTGTTTTCTTTTCGGGGTCAAAGCCGAAAGAACGCACCGCTACTTGGTGGTCGATAGAATGGTTACGCAAACCTTGTCTTACCGGATTACCGGTCAGGATAATCTTTCCCTTATCAAAGAAACGCTCCATTCCTTCATAAGCCACACAAATCTTTTCAGCTTGTTTAGCCAACAATTTATTGGTTACTCCTGCGTATGAATTCTGTTCTTGCAACAAAGTGGGAATTCCCATAGAACCGGCTACCTTTAATGTAGGACCGCTGGCATAACCACCTACACCTACTGCTGCATGGGGACGGAAAGACTTGATGATTTTTCGGGCCATTCGTTGGCTTTTGAATAACTTGATAAGCACAGGGATGTTCTTGAACAAGTTCTTACGGTCGAATCCGGCTACAGGAAGTCCTTTGATGGGATATCCCGCCGCTGGTACACGTTGCATTTCCATTCTTCCTTCGGCTCCCACAAACAAGATTTCTGTTTCGGGAAGCATTTCTTTTATGGCGTTGGCGATGGAAACGGCAGGGAAAATGTGTCCGCCTGTACCTCCTCCGCTAATGATGATTCTTAAATTCTTTTCCATAATCTTTCCTCCTTGTTATAATTCCTCGTTGCTTTGTTCTTCGTTAATCAGTTCGCGAGCTTGTACAACCAAAGCTTGGGCTGCGGCCTGAAGCTTTTCATCGGCAGCTTGTTCTTCTTCCAATTTACGCTGTTCTTCCTTCTGAATGACGTATCTGCTTACGCTTAGAATCATACCAATATAAGCACAATTAATCAGAGTGGATGTACCCCCCTTACTGATAAGTGGCAAAGGTTGACCCGTTACGGGGAATAGGCCAACGGCTACCATCATGTTCAGCATGGCTTGGCTGACCAACAGCATGGCTATACCCATCACCAAGAAGGCGGGGAAGTATTTGTCGCATCGTTTGGCAATTCTACCGGCACGTATCAATAACCACAAATAAAGCATAACAATGAAGGCACCTCCCAAAAGCCCCAATTCTTCAATGACAATGGCAAATATGAAGTCAGAGAAAGCTTGCGAGAGGAAGTCTCTTTGCACACTGTTTCCAGGCATTTTCCCTACTACGTGACTGGTAGCTATGGCAATATTTGCGTGAGCTATCTGGGCATCCTTGTCTATATCATACTTAGCGGCCGGTACGGCTTCTTTATCCTCGAAGAATCCTTTGATACGGCTTTGCCAGGTTTCTA